>JBKJII010000199.1:0-13057 GCA_046598505.1 Caulobacter sp.
CCACCAGTTCTTCAGCTTGCAGGAAAAGCCGCGCGGCTTTCCGGCGAAGCTGGCCTCGGCGTAGAGCTCGCTGAACGCCGCCTCGATGCTGTGGACGTTGCCGCCGTGTCCGTTGAGGAAATAGATCTTCGTAAAGCCGTGGCCGGCCAGCGACCGGCACCAGTCGCCGATGGCCGCCATGAAGGTCGAGGGCTTGAGGCTGATGGTGCCGGGGAAGCCCAGGTGATGCTGGGCCATGCCGATGTTGAAGGTCGGCGCGATGAGCAGGTCGGCGCGGCCGGTCTGCGCTTCATGAGCGATGATCTCGGGACACATCCAGTCGGTGCCGAGCTGCCCGGTCGGGCCGTGCTGCTCGTTCGAGCCGATCGGAACCACGACCGTCTTCGACCGCTGCAGGAAGGCCTCGATCTCGGGCCAGCTGGATTTGGCGAGCAGCATGTTCAAACTCCCGCAGCGGCATCCTTGCGCCGCCGACCGCCATCCGCATACTCCCCGCCAACAAGAAGGCAAGGGAGACGGACGTGAGTGACGGGCAGGTGTTTCCGGTTCCTGAGGCCTGGGCGAAGCGCGCTCACATGGATGCCGCCGCCTATGACGCCGCCTGTGCGCGGGTCGACAGCGATCCCGACGGTTTCTGGCGCGACGTGGCCAGACGCCTCGACTGGAGCAAGCCGTTCACCCAGGTCAAGGACGTCTCCTGGAACAAGGACGACTTCCACATCCGCTGGTTTGCTGACGGCGAGCTGAACGTCTCGGTCAACTGCCTGGACCGTCACCTGGAGACCCGGGGCGACGCTGTGGCCTTCATCTGGGAAGGCGACGATCCCGCCGACTCGAAGACAATCACCTACCGCGAGGCGCACGAGGAAGTGTGCCGCATGGCCAATGTCCTCAAGGCGCACGGCGTGAAGAAGGGCGACCGGGTCACGATCTATCTGCCGATGATCCCCGAGGCCGCCTACGCCATGCTGGCCTGCTCGCGCATCGGGGCGGTGCATTCGGTGGTCTTCGGCGGCTTCTCACCCGACAGCCTCGCCGGACGGATTCAGGATTGCGACAGCCGCCTGGTGATCACCGCCGACGAAGGTCTGCGCGGCGGCAAGATCGTGCCGCTGAAGATGAACGTCGACCTGGCCCTGACCAAGTGCCCGGATGTCGAGACCGTGCTGGTGATCAGGCGGACCGGCTGCAGGTGGCTGGCCCACAACGGCCGCGACGTCGCCTATGAACCCGAGCGCGACAGGGCCTCGCCCGACTGCCCGCCCGAGCCGATGAACGCCGAGGACCCGCTGTTCATCCTCTACACCTCCGGTTCGACCGGAAAGCCCAAGGGCGTGCTGCACACCACCGGCGGCTACCTGACCTGGGCCGCCTGGACGCACGAGCTGGTGTTCGACTACCGCCCCGGCGAAATCTTCTGGTGCACGGCCGACGTGGGCTGGGTTACCGGCCACAGCTACATCGTCTACGGCCCGCTCGCGAACGGCGCGACCAGCCTGATCTTCGAGGGCGTGCCCAACTATCCGACGACCTCGCGGTTCTGGGAGGTCATCGACAAGCACCAGGTCGAGATCTTCTACACCGCCCCCACGGCCCTGCGCGCCCTGATGCGCGATGGCGAGGAGCCGGTGAAGAAGACCTCCCGCAAAAGCCTGCGCCTGCTCGGCAGTGTCGGCGAGCCGATCAATCCGGAAGCCTGGCTCTGGTATCATCGCGTGGTCGGCGAGGGCCGCTGCCCGATCGTCGACACCTGGTGGCAGACCGAGACCGGCGCCTGTCTGGTGTCGCCCCTGCCGGGCGCCACGGCGCTCAAGCCGGGCTCGGCCAGCAAGCCCCTGCCCGGCGTCAAGCTGCAGCTGGTCGACGCCGAAGGGCTGGTGCTCGAGGGCGCGGTCAGCGGCAACCTCTGTTTGACCGACAGCTGGCCCGGCCAGATGCGCACGGTCTACGGCGACCACCCGCGCTTCATCGAGACCTATTTCACGACCTATCCCGGCAAATATTTCACCGGCGACGGCTGCCGGCGGGACGAGGACGGCTACTACTGGATCACCGGCCGGGTCGATGACGTGATCAACGTCTCCGGCCACCGGCTCGGCACGGCGGAAATCGAGTCAGCCCTGGTCGCGCATCACGACGTGGCCGAGGCCGCAGTTGTCGGCTTCCCGCACGACATCAAGGGCCAGGGCATCTACGCCTACGTCACCCTCAACGCCGACGTCGTCCCGTCGGAGGACCTGCGCAAGGCGCTGGTCATCTGGGTGCGGCGGGAAATCGGCCCGTTCGCGGCGCCGGACGCCATCCAGTGGGCGCCGGGCCTGCCCAAGACCCGGTCGGGCAAGATCATGCGCCGCATCCTGCGCAAGGTCGCCGAAAACGACCTGTCCAACCTCGGCGACACCTCGACCCTCGCCGATCCGGCAGTGGTCGACGACCTGGTCGCCAATCGGATCACGCGCTGAAAATGGCGGGGGGCGGACGAGCAATGCGCCTGACCCTCCCCATCCTTCTGGCGGGTCTCGCCCTGTCGGCCGGCCCCGCCTCGGCCGACTGGGCGCCTGACGGCCCCGCGCTCGGCCAGCTGGCCCGGGGCGGCGTCCACGCCGAGGTCCATCCTGACGGTGACGGCGTGTCGGGCGTGGTCTTCGGCGCGGTCGAGATCGCGGCCTCGCCGGATGTGGTCTGGCGCACCATCACCGACTGTGGCCGCGCGGCGCACATGGCGCCCAACATCCGCTCCTGCCGCATCACCGGGCGCGACCCGGACGGGCGCTGGGACGTGCGCGAGATGGTCGTCCGCAGCGGCCTGCTGCCGTCGTTCCGCACCGAGTTCCGCTCGGACTTCACGCCACTCCGCTCGATCCGGTTCCGTTGCACGGCCGGCGACATCCGTTACTGCAAGGGCGAATGGCGGCTCGAACCCCTGTCAGGCGGCCGCACGCGGGTGACCTACGAGAACCGCGCCAGTTCGCCCTTCCCGGCCCCGCCGGTGCTGGCCCGGGCCGCCATGCGCCTCGACCTCGCCGACGCCCTGCGCGCCCTGCGCCGCGAGGCCGAGTCCAGAACGCCCTAACGTTCGACCGTCTGCTTGTAGGGGATGTACAGCGCCAGCTCGAGCGGACCGGACTGGTACCAGGTCATCGGCAGCGTCAGGCCCTCGATGCGCACGGCGTAACCTTCGCCGAAGGCCGCCGCCGTCTTCTTCGCATCGGCGGACACCAGGGCGACATACTCGGCGCGATACCGCTCCGGTCCGATCAGGGTCAGGTTCCAGTCG
Source organism: Caulobacter sp. (assembly GCA_046598505.1). Lineage (GTDB taxonomy): Bacteria > Pseudomonadota > Alphaproteobacteria > Caulobacterales > Caulobacteraceae > Caulobacter. The sequence goes on from JBKJII010000199.1 coordinate 3,278, forward strand.
CCGACCTGCAGGATCTCGGTCCGGCCGGTCTTGGGCGTCTTGTCGATGAAGGTCTCGATCCGGGCCGTGGCGGTGTCATAGGTGTCGTCGGGGCGCACCTTCGTCTTGACTGTCACCGTGGCGTAGCTGGTGTCCGGCTTGGTGTCAGGATGGATCAGGCCGTTCAGGCCGGCCGGGTCGAACTTGCCGACGATATCCTCGTCCTCGATGCCCAGCTCGATGCCGGACGCCGCCGCGGACTTGATCAGCGCCTTCAGGGTGGCTGTCAGCTCGGCCTTGCGCTGCACCGGATCGCGTGTGTCGCAGACGACCTTCACCGTGGTGATCAGATTGTCGGCCCGGCGTTTGAGCGAGACGTAGGGCGTCTGGGTCGGTTCGTAGTCCTGCATGCGCTGGCCGGTCACGACGACCTCGTCGACATTGGCTTCCTGGGCGACAGCGCCGCCGGCGAGGATCAGGCCGGCGACGGCGACAGCCAGACAAACGGCTTTCATGGGGGCGTCCTCCTGTTTCCGGCAAGATTGCCCACCGGGCCGGGCCGCCGTCCAGCCCGCCACATGACAGGACCGTAAGGTTTCGCTTTCGCGGGCGGGTGATAGGGTCCGCGCAAAGTTCACCCGGAGTTCCGCATGTTCCGTCCGGCCAAGGCCTTCGTGCTCGCCCTCGCCCTGTCGTCCTCGGCCCTCGTCGCGGGGGCCTGGGCCCAGACCGCGCCGGCGCCGGCGGCCGCGCCCGCCTCGGCCGAGGTCCCGCCGATCGGCTTCAAGACCCGCGTCCTGGCCAACGGCATGAAGCTGTTCTACTCGCTCGACCGGACCACGCCGAACGTGACGGTGCAGGTCTGGTACAGCGTCGGCGCCAAGGACGATCCCGCCGGCCGCTCCGGCTTCGCGCACCTCTTCGAGCACCTGATGTTCAAGGCCACGCGCGACCTGCCCGCCGAGTCGTTCGACCGCATGACCGAGGACGTCGGCGGCTTCAACAACGCCTCCACCTATGGCGACTTCACCAACTACTACGAGGTCGTGCCGGCCAATCACCTGGAGCGCCTGCTGTGGGCCGAGTCCCAGCGGATGGGCTCGCTGGTGGTCGACGAGGCCAGCTTCAAGTCGGAACGCGACGTTGTGAAGGAGGAGCTGCGCCTGCGCGTGCTGTCCGACCCCTACGGCCGGTTCTTCCGCATCGTCATCCCGAACGCCAGCTACACGACCCACCCCTACAAGCGCCCGGGCATCGGCTCGATCGAGGACCTCGACGCGGCGACCATCGACGACGTGCTGGCCTTCCACGACACCTACTACCGGCCGGACAACGCCGCCCTGATCGTGGTCGGCAACTTCGACGAGGCCCAGCTCAACGCCTGGGTCGACAAGTATTTCGCGCCGCTGAAGACGCCGAAGAAGCCGCTGCCGCGCGTGACCGTGCGCGAGCCGGCCCGCACCGGCCCGCGGACCGTGACCTCCTACGCCCCGAACGTGCCGCTGCCGGCGGTGGCCATCACCTGGCAGGGTCCGTCGGCCGCCGATCCGGACGCCGCGGCCCTGACTGTGCTCGACGCCATCCTGTCGGGCGGCAAGTCCTCGCGGCTCTACAACAGCCTCGTCTATGACCAGCAGGTCGCCCAGGCGGCCTTCTCCAGCGCCGACCTCAACCAGCAGCCGGGCCTGTTCTGGGTCGGGGCGGTGATGGCCGGCGGCAAGACCGTCGAAGAAGGCCAGGCCGCGCTGATGGCCGAGATCCGCCGCCTGCGCGAAGCCCCGCCGACCGACGCCGAACTGGCCGAGGCCCGCACCGAAATGGTCGCTGGCGCTGTGCGAGAGCGCGAAACCATTGACGGCCGCGCCTTCGCGATCGGCTATGCCCTGGTGATGAAGGGCGACGCCGCCGACGCCAACACCGGCATTGCCGCGCTGCAGGCGGTGACCGCCGCCGACGTCCAGCGCGTGGCGAAAAAATACCTCGCCGACGACCGCCTGGTGGTCGTGCGTTACCTCGACGAGGGCGCGCGTCCGGCCGGTGAGGCCGCGCCTGCCGCCCCGGTGGTCAGGCCCGTCAGGTCGACGACGTTCAAGGGCACGGTCTGGAGTCTCGCGCCCGAAGCCGAGCGCGTGGCCGCGCCGGCGCTGGGAACGCCGGTCTCGCCGGTCCTGCCGGTTCCGTCGGAACGCACCCTGGCCAACGGCCTGCGCGTCATCGTCGCCCGCAGCAGCGACCTGCCGCTGGTCACCGCCGAACTGACCGTGCGCTCCGGCGCCGCGGTCGACCCGACGAGCCGCGCCGGCGCCTCGGCGATGATGGCCGAGCTGCTGACCGAGGGCACCACGACCCGCAGCTCGGTGCAGATCTCCAGCCAGACCGAAGCGCTCGGCGCGGACCTGTCGGCCGGCTCGGGCTGGGAGTCCTCGTCGGTGACGCTCAACGTCATGCCGCAGAACCTCGAGGCAGCCATGGACATCATGGCCGACGTCACGCTCAACCCGGCTTTCGCCCAGGAGGAACTGGACCGCGTGCGGGACCAGTCGCTCGACGGCTTCTCGGTCGCGCTCAAGCGCCCGGGCACGGTCGCCGGCTTCATCACCCCGACCATCATCTACAGCGGCTCGCCCTATGGCCACGTGGCGGGGGGTACGCCCGGCTCGCTGCCGAAGCTGACCCGCAATGACCTGCTGGCGATCCACGACACCTGGTGGCGTCCGGACAATGCGGTGCTGGTCATCGTCGGCGACCTGACGCCGGAACAGGGCTTCGCCCTGGCCGAGGCGGCTTTCGGCGGCTGGAAGAAGCCGACCACGGCCCTGCCCGCCCTGCCGACGGCAGACGCCAACCCGCCGGTGCGCAACGTCATCGTCGACATGCCCGGCACCGGCCAGGCGGCCGTGACCCTGGCCCGGCGCGGCATCGCCCGCAACGATCCTCGCTACTACGCCGGCATGGTCGCCAACACCGTGCTAGGCGGCGGCTACTCGGCCCGTCTGAACCAGGAGATCCGGGTCAAGCGCGGCCTCGCCTACGGCGCCAACTCCGGCCTCTCGGCCCGGCGCATTGTCGGCGGCTTCACGGCCTCGACCCAGACCAAGAACCCCTCGGCGGCCGAGGTGGTCACCCTGATTCGCGGCGAGATGGCCCGTATGGCGACGGTGCCGGCGACTCCCGCCGAACTGGCGGCGCGCAAGTCGGTGCTGGTCGGCGACTTCGGCCGCGACATGGGCACCACCGACGGTCTGGCCGGCGTGCTGGGCGGCCTGGCGGTCTACAACATCGAGCTGGGCGAGATGAACGTCTTCACCAGCAAGGTCGAGGCCGTCACGGCCGACCAGGTGACCGGCTTCGCGGCCGACATCTTCGATCCGGCCGAGGCCAGCGTGGTCGTCGTCGGCGACGCCAAGCTGTTCGGCGACGCGATGAAGGCCGCCGTGCCGAATGCCACCGTCATCCCGATCGGCGACCTCGACCTCGACAGCCCGACTCTGACGAAGGGGCCGTAGACCGCAGCATGGTCCTCCCCCATCGGGGGAAGGGGACCACGCGAAGCGTGGTGGAGGGGGTCCGCTCAGATCGCGGGTGACCCCCTCAGTCATCCCTTCGGGCTGACAGCTCCCCCTATGGGGAGCATCTGTTCTTGCGCCGACCCCAAATTCACGCTGTGACGCCCGCATGACCGCGAACATCGACCCGTTCCACGCCATCGCCATCAGCCGCCTCGCCCATGAGCTCAAGGGCGAGGGCCGGTCGATCATCCATATGGAGTTCGGTCAGCCCTCGACCGGCGCGCCGAAGGCGGCCATCGCGGCGGCTCACCATGTGCTCGACACCGACGGCATGGGCTACTGGGAAAGCCCGGCCCTGCGCAGCCGGATCGCCCGGCATTACCAGGAGCGCTACGGCGTCACGGTCGAGTCCGACCGGATCATCCTGACCTGCGGGGCCTCTCCCGCACTGGTGCTGGCGCTGCTGTCTGCCTTTTCGCCCGGCGACCGGGTGGCGCTGGCCCGGCCGGGCTACGTCGCCTATCGCAACACGCTCAAGGCCCTGCGCATGGAGCCGGTCGAGATCGCCTGCGGGCCGGAAAGCCGCTACCAGCTGACCGCCGCCCATCTGGCCGCCCTCTACCCGGCCCCGGCGGGCGTGATCATCGCCAGCCCGGCCAACCCGACCGGCACGATCATCGAGGCCGCCGAACTGGAGGCCATCGCGACGGTCTGCCGCGAGCGCGGCATCCGCATCGTCTCCGACGAAATCTACCATGGCCTGAGCTACGTCGAGCCCTGCCGCTCGATCCTCGAGTTCGAGCCGACCGCCCTGGTGGTCAACAGCTTCAGCAAATACTTCAGCATGGTCGCCTGGCGGCTGGGCTGGCTGCTGGCCCCGCGCGACCTGCTGGCCAGCGCCCGCGCCTATGTCGGCAACCTGTTCCTGACCGCGCCGTCGCTCAGCCAGCACGCGGGGCTCGCGGCGATGGACGCAGTCGATGAGCTGGAAGGCCACGTCGAGGTCTACCGACGCAACCGCGCCCTGCTGCTGGAGGCTCTGCCGTCGCTGGGCCTGGCCGACATCGCCCCGCCCGACGGGGCCTTCTACATCTACGCCAGCGTCGGCCACCTGACCGACGACAGCCTGGCCTTCTGCATGGACCTGTTGCGAGACACCGGCGTCGCCGTGGCGTCCGGCGTCGACTTCGACCCCGTCGAAGGCCGCAGGTTCATCCGCATCAGCTTCGCGGTGTCGACGCCGGAGGTCGAGGAGGCGTTGCGCCGCCTACGGCCGTGGTTCGCGGCGCGGGCGTAGCGTGAGGGACAGACACCTTCAGGTGTCTGTCCCCGATCCATCACCCCTTCAGTTTCAGCGACCCCAGGAAATACCGCTTGCCCAGCGGCACGCCATTGGCGCGCAGGATGTCGTAGGCGGTGGAGGCGTGGAAATAGAAGTTCGGCAGCGAGAACGACAGCAGGAAGCCTTCGGCGGTGAAGGGCATCTTCATCGCGCCCAGCTCGAACACCACGTCCTTGCCGGCCAGCGCGTTGACCTCGTCGGCCGTCAGGGCCTTCAGCGCCGCGTCGGCGTCGGCGATGATCTTCTGCAGGTCGGCGTAGGTCCTGGCGGCGACCGCGCCCGGCGCCCCGAACACGCCGGCCTTCACGCCCTCGATGGCGCCGATGGAGTGATGGGCAATGGAGGCCGCCTGAAAGGCCAGCGGCAGCATGTCGCCGGTCAGCCGCTGGCCGACCAGATCGTCCGGATTGCTGCCTTCATCGGCGCAGTGTTTGGCGCCTCGCTCGAAGAAGCCGATAGCGGCGCCGGTGATCTGCAGATATTGCCCGACGGTGATGTCGTAGAGTGAAATGGCCATCGCGCCCTCCCATAGGCTTCGTTGTTTTCAGAAACCGACGGTAGCGGGCGGGCGCGACTCAAAGCAATGGAATTTGGGAACACGGACGGCGATCACGCCGCCGAAAGGGAAGGAAGACCAGCATGTTTTCGCACGTCATGATCGGCACCAATGATCTGGATCGCGCCAAGGCGTTCTATGACGCCGTGCTCGGCACGCTCGGGGTGAACCCGGGGTTTGTTGACCGTCACCGCATCTTCTATCGCACCGCCACCGGCACGCTGGGCGTGTCCCTGCCGATCAACGGCGAGCCCGCCACCGCCCCCAATGGCGGCACGCTCGGCTTCGCTTGTGAATCGGCCGCCCAGGCCGACGCCTGGCATGCGGCGGGAATCGCGGCCGGCGGCACGACCTGCGAAGACCCGCCCGGTGTCCGTGAAGGCGCCGGCGGCAAGATGTACCTCGCCTACCTGCGCGATCCGGACGGCAACAAGCTGTGCGGCCTGCACCGGATGTAGACTGACCCGTCCGCGCGGGGCCGACCGGCTCCGCGCGGCGATCAGGAGATCAAGACCATGCACAAGGGATCCTGCCTCTGCGGCGCGGTGACCTTCGAGGTTGCGGGCGACCTGCCGAAGCCCGACGGCTGCCATTGCACGAAATGCCGCAAGACCACCGGCCATTTCCTGGCCTCCTGCGATGTGCCGAAGACCGCGCTGACGGTGCGGGGCGAGGACAAGGTCGGCTGGTATCAGTCCTCGGAGAAGGTCCGCCGGGGCTTTTGCTCCGTGTGCGGATCAACCCTGTTCTGGGACCCGGTGTTCCGCGACTTCATCGGCATCGCCATGGGCGTCTTCGACGGCCCGACGGGCACGCAGCTGGGCATCCACATCTTCGTCGCCGACAAGGGCGACTACTACGACATCGCCGACGGCCTGCCACAAAACCCGCAGTAGCGCTGATCCTCCCCCCTTGGGGGAGGGGGACCCTGCGGTGCATGGTGGAGGGGGCGAAGCGGCGCGGTGGCTTCCGTCAGTGGTTGTCACCCGCCCCGTCCGTGGATCCCATGAGGCACGAGCTCGGGACAGACACCAAACGGTGTCTGTCCCTAACCCGCCCGCTCACTCCAGTTGTCCAGGTCCTCTTCCGCCCCCAGCAGCGCCAGGCCCGTGGCGATCGAGACCAGCTCCGCGCCACTCTCCAGCTTGCCCGCCCCGAACCGCCGCTCGAAGATCGCGCGCACCGCCGGCACGAAGCTCGAGCCGCCGGTGAGGAACACCCGGTCGACGCCGGCTTCGGTCAATCCGGCCCGCGACAGCGCCTGATCCACCGCCCCCTCGATGGCCGTGAGTTCGGGCTGGATCCAGCGGTCGAAGCTGGCGCGTTTCACCGGCCCCTCGATCTCCACCGACCCGCCCTTGAACGAAAACACCGCCTCTTCAGAACCGGACAGCGCCTCCTTCAGCCGCGAGACCGACTGGTACAGCCGGTAGCCGTGGTTATCGTCCAGCACCTCGACCAGCCGGGCGATCTTGTCCGGCTCGACGGCGTCGCGCACCAGCCGGCGGATGTCGCGCATGTCGCGGCTGGCCCGCAGCAGGGCCAGCTGTTCCCAGCGGGCGAAGGCGGTGTAGTAGCGGTTGGGGATCGGCAGGACGTTGTCGAACGCCTTGTACAGGCTGCCCTTGCCCAGTTTCGGCGACACCAGGTGGTCGATGATCCGGTAGTCAAAGGCGTCGCCCGCCACGCCGACGCCGGCGTTGGACAGGGCCTGGCTGCGCACATGGCCGTCCCGGTGAGTGAACCGCACCAGCGAGAAGTCGCTCGTGCCGCCGCCGAAGTCGCCGACCAGCACCGTGGCGTCGCCCTCCAGCCGCCTGGCGAAGAAGAAGGCCGCCGCGACCGGCTCATAGACGTAGCGGATGTCCTCGAACCCCAGCCGCTTGAAGGCCGTCTCGTAGCGCGTCAGGGCCAGCGCCGGATCGGGCCGCAGCCCTGCGAACGCTACCGGCCGGCCGACGATCACCCGCTTCGGCAGCTCGGCCATATCAGCCCCGCCGTGCTCCTTCACCTTCAGCAGGAAGGCGCTCAGCAGATCCTCGAAGGTGAACCGCCGCCGCAGGATTTCGGTGTCGGTGAACAGCGGGCTGGCCGCGTAGCTCTTGAACGACTGGATGAACCGCGTCTCCAGCGGCTCCTCGACATAGGCGTCGATGGCCCAGGGACCGGCCTCGACCACGCGGCCGGACTCGTCATGGATCGGGGCGTGGAAGCTGAGGGCCGAGCGGAAGGCGTTGAACGGCTGTCCCTCATGGGAAAAGCCGGCCAGGGCCGCCTGGCCCCCGCCCTGTTCAAAGGCGACGACCGTGTTGGTCGTGCCGAAATCAACGCCAATCGCGGCGTCGGTTACGCGCGTCATGGGAAGTCCCTTCGCGGAATGGATGGCGGCGGACGCCATCCCTGCGCAAGGGCGACGTCAGGCCGAAGTGGAACTCGTCACGGCGCGGATCCTCATGAAGCCATGGCCCTACTCCCCCGTCGTCTCAACCGGCTGGTCGTAAGCCGCCATGAGCGCCATGTTGAGGATCTTCGAGACCGAGGCCGACAGCGGGCAGATCTGCACCGACTTGTTCAGGCCCAGCAGGATCGGCCCGATCACCGTTGCGGCGCCCAGCGACTGCACCAGCTTGGTCGAGATCGAGGCCGAATGGATCGCCGGCATGACCAGAATATTGGCCGGCCCGGTCAGGCGCATGAAGGGGAAGTTGCCGCGCGATTCCGGCTCCAGGGCCAGTTCGGGCGGCATCTCGCCCTCGTACTCGAAGTCGACGCCGTCCATCTCGTCGAGCATGGCCACCGCCTCGCGGACCTTCTCGGACCTCAGGCCCATGGGGTTGCCGAAGGTGGAGTAGCTCATGAAGGCCACCCGCGGGGTGAAGCCCAGCTTGGCGACGGCGCGGGCCGCCTCGCAGGCGATCTCCACCAGCTCCACGGCCTCGGGCATCTCGGTGACGTTGGTGTCGGCGATGAACAGGGTGTGGCCCTTGGCCATCAGGATCGACATGCCGATGACCCGCCCGCCGGGGGCCGGGTCGATGACATGCAGCACCTCTTCCAGCACCTGATCGTAGGAGCGGGTGACGCCGGTGACCAGGCCGTCAGCGTGGCCCAGGGCCACCATGGAGGCGGCGAAGGAGTTGCGGTCCTGGTTGATCAGCCGCTGCACGTCGCGCTTCAGGAAGCCCTGCCGCGCCAACCGGCTGTAGAGATAGTCCACATACTGCGGGTTCTTGTCCGACAGCCGGGCGTTGATGATCTCCAGCTTCACGACTTCCGGATCGAGACCCGCCAGCGTCATGTTCTCGCGCACCAGGTCCTCACGGCCCACCAGCACGGCGTGGCCGAGACCGGCGCTCTCGAAGGCGTAGGCCGCCCGGATCACGCTGGGCTCCTCGCCCTCGGCGAAGACGATCCGCTTCTTGGGCGCCGCCTGCACGGTGCCCTGAAGCTTCTGCAGGAAGGCCGCCGTCGGGTCGAGCCGCTGGGCCAGCGAGGCCCGATAGGCGTCCATGTCCTCGATAGGCTTGCGGGCGACACCAGTGTCCATGGCCGCCTGGGCCACGAAGGGCGGGATGTACCAGATCAGCCGGGGATCGAAGGGCGAGGGGATGATGTATTGCGGGCCGAACTTCAGCTGCTCGCCGTGATAGGCGGCAGCCACCTCGTCGGGCACGTCCTCGCGGGCCAACTGGGCCAGCGCATTGGCGCAGGCGATCTTCATCTCCAGGTTCACCCGCCGGGCGCGCACGTCCATCGCGCCGCGGAAGATGTAGGGGAAGCCCAGGACGTTGTTGACCTGGTTGGGATAGTCGCTGCGCCCGGTGCCGACGATGGCGTCGGGGCGCACGGCGTGCACCTCCTCGGGCAGGATCTCAGGGTCAGGATTGGCCATGGCGAAGATCAGCGGGTTGGGCGCCATCTTCATGATCATGTCCTGGGTCAGCACACCCTTGGCCGACAGGCCCAGGAAGACGTCGGCTCCCACCAGGGCCTCAGCCAGGGTGCGGGCGTCGGTGTCCACGGCGTGGGCCGACTTCCACTGGTTCATGCCCGCGGTGCGGCCGCGATAGATCACCCCGGTATTGTCGACGGCGATGCAGTTGTCGTGGCGCACGCCCATGGCCTTGATCAGGTCCAGACTGGCGATGCCCGCCGCACCGGCCCCGCACAGCACCACCTTCACGTCCTTCAGGTCGCGGCCGGTGATGTGGCAGGCGTTGATCAGGCCGGCGGCGGAGATGATCGCCGTGCCGTGCTGGTCGTCGTGGAACACCGGGATATCCAGCAGTTCCTGGAGCTCGGTCTCGATTCGGAAGCACTCGGGGCTCTTGATGTCCTCGAGGTTGATGCCGCCATAGGTGATCCCGATGTTCTTGATCACCGTGATGACTTCG
>JBKJII010000273.1:0-2046 GCA_046598505.1 Caulobacter sp.
CTCGCCCCGCTTGCGAACAGAATCGTCGCCGTCACGTCCGGGGGGAGTCGCATGCGCTGGGTCTTGAGAAGTCTGCTGGCGCTGGTCGGGCTGGCGCTCGGTGTCGCCGCGACCCTGGCCGTCGCCAGCCTGGCCACCGCCCCGCGCAAGGCCGACCTGACGCCGCTGATCGAAAAGGCCCGCGCCTATGACGTGGTCATCCGCCGTGACCGGTTCGGCGTGCCGCACATCCTTGGCAAGACCGACGCGGACGCGGCCTTCGGCCTGGCCTTCGCCCATGCCGAGGATGACTTCGACACCATCCAGACCGTCGCCCTGGCCACGCGGGGGACGCTGGCCGCCAGCGAGGGCGCCAAGGCCGCGCCCGGCGACTACATCGTCAACCTGCTAGGGGTCTGGAACACGATCAACGCCCGCTACGACCGCGATCTGCCGCCGGACGTGAAGGCCGTGCTGACTGCCTATGCCGACGGGGTGAATTACTACGCCGCGCGCAACCCGGGGATGGTCAAGCCGGGCCTGCTGCCCCTGACGGGCAAGGACATCGCCGCCGGTTTCGTGTTCAAGACGCCGTTCTTCTATGGCCTGGACAGCGAACTGAAGCGGCTGACGAATGCCACCGACGACGGCCTGCCCAAGGGTTCGAACGGCGTGGCCGTGGCCCCGTCCCGCTCATCCGACGGCGCGACCCGCCTGCTGGTCAATTCGCACCAGCCCTACAGCGGCCCGGTGGCCTGGTATGAAGCGGTGGTCGAGAGCGGCGAAGGCTGGCACGTGGCCGGCGGCTTCTTCCCTGGTTCGCCGTTCATGCTGCACGGGCACAACGCCCACCTGGGCTGGGCCAACACGGTCAACAACCCCGACCTCGTCGACATATACCGCCTGACCCTCAATCCGGAGACCAAGGACGAGTACCGTCTCGACGGCAAATGGGTGAAGTTCGAGCGCGGGACCGCGAAGCTGCGCATCAAGCTCTGGGGCCCCTTCAGCTGGACGATCAACAAGGAGGTCCTGCGCTCGGCCCACGGCCCGGTCATGCGCACAAAGACCGGCGCCTTCGCCATCCGCTACGCCGGCATGGATTCGGTTCGCCAGCCGCTGCAGTACTGGCGGCTCGACAAGGCCGGGACGCTCGAACAGTGGCAGGAGGCCATGGCGTTGCAGGCGCTGCCGAGCATCAACTACGTCTATGCCGACGAGAAGGGCAACATCGGCTACGTCTACAATGGCCTGTTCCCCAACCGCCGCGAGGGCGTCGACTGGTCCGGCGTGCTGCCGGGCGACCGGTCCGATCTGATCTGGAAAGGCTACCTGCCCTTCGACCGCGTTCCTCAGGTGTGGAAGCCGGCGGGCGGGCTGGTGTTCAACGCCAACAACACCCCGTTCACGGCCACGGCTTTCGGCGACGGCCTGAATCCCTGGGCCTTCAGCCCGACCATGGGCATCCAGACCAACATGACCAACCGGTCGCTGCGCGAGGTCGAGACCTTCGCCGCCGACGACCAGATCACGCCGGAGGAGTTCCGGGCCTACAAGTTTGATGTCACCTACAGCCGTCGCTCGGCGGTCGCAGCGCTGGTCGGCGAGCTGCAGGGCCTCGACCCCAAGGGCAACGCCGACATCGCCGCCGCCCAGGCGATCCTCGCGAAATGGGACTACTCGACCAGCGTGAAGAGCCGCGGCGCGGCCCTGGCCATCCTGACCGCCCAGCCGGTGATCACCGCCCGGGACAGTCACGCCGAAAAGCCCGTCACCGCCCGCCAGGCCCTGCTCGACACCATCAAGTTGCTCAAGGCGAACTACGGCCGGCTCGACCCCGAGTGGGGCCAGGTCAACCGAATTCGTCGCGGCGCGGTCGACCTGCCGATCGACGGCGGGCCCGACACCCTGCGCGCGGTCTACGGCAAGCCGGGCGAGGACGGCCGATTGACCGCGCTGGCCGGCGACACCTTCATCATGTTCGTCACCTGGGACCGCGACGGCGTGCTCTCCAGCCAGAGCATCCACCAGTTCGGAACGGCGACGCTCGATGCAAAGGCCCCCCAC
>JBKJII010000293.1:0-9208 GCA_046598505.1 Caulobacter sp.
GTCGTCATGCCCCCGGATCAAAATCTCCCGCCAGCCAGCCCACCGTCATCCTCGGGCTTGTCCCGAGGACCCAGGCGCGCGAGCGGACGAGGTTTGAGCGCGGCAAAGTCAGCGTTCAACCGGCCTAAACGGTGTTCATGGGTCCTCGGGACGAGCCCGAGGATGACGGGGGAGAGGAAAACCAAAGAAAAAGGGCGGCGGACCCGAAAGTCCGCCGCCCCAATTCGTTCAAAGGATCTTGCGAGCCTTAGAAGTCGAGCGTGACACCCATGAAGATGTAGCGACCGAAGGAGTCGTACGTCTGCGGGTAGGTGTTGCCGTTACCGGTCGTGCCCACCGAGCGCGACAGTTGCGGGTCGTTGTCGAAGATGTTGTTCACACCGGCGCGGAACGCCACACCGTCCGTCATCTCCCAGTTGCCCGAGAGGTCGAAGTAGCTTTCTTCCTCGAAGGCATAGTCAAGCCGGGTCGTGGTGCCATTCTGCAGGTCCACGGCGCCGATGTAGCGCCAGGTCAGCGAGACCGACGCATCCCACGGGGTTTCCCAGGTCGCACGGGCGCGGTGACGCCATTCCGGCTTGGGCGTGCCGCAGTCATTGCCGAACTTGCCAGCGCATTCGTCAATCGCCGCGCCGAAGATACCGGTGTCGGTATCGTTGCGCTCAAGCCAGGAGCCCACGAAGTTGACCGACATCGAGCCCATGTCGGCCAGGCCGACGGCGTCGAGGTTGAAGCGGTAGTTGGCGTTCACGTCGACGCCGGAGACCAGCAGGCCGCCGATGTTGACGTTGAAGTCGTCAACGAAGCCGCCGCCGACCCAGATCTGGCCGCCAGGGCTGCGGTGGATGCGAGAACAGGCCGTCGCATCGCCGCCCTGATAGCAGGCGTCCAGCGAATTAGAGGCGCCGATGCTGCTGATCAGGTCCACCACTTCGATGTGGTAGTAGTCCACCGAGAGGCTGAAGCCCGGAACGAAGCCCGGTGTGAACACCACACCGTAGGTGTAGGTGTCGGCCGTTTCCGGAGCGAGGTTCGGGTTGCCGCCGCCGAGGAACTGGTACTGGCCGGCGGGACTGCTCAGCGAGGCATTCTGATATTGGCCGGCCGAGACACCAGTCGCCTGGCACTGGGCCAGGGTCGCGGTGAACACGCCCACCGTCACCGGACCGCAGGGATCGCCGTCGATGTCGAACAGGCCGAGGCCCTGAGGCGTGAACAGTTCGATGACGTTCGGCGCCCGGACAGCGCGTTGGAAGCTGGCGCGGAAGCGGAGGTCCGAGGTCGGGGCCCAGTCGCCACCAATCTTGTAGGTGTCGGTGTTGACGCCGTTGCCGTAGTCGGAGAAGCGGTAGGCCAGTTCGACCGTCAGCAGTTCCGCCATCGGCTTGCCTTCGGCGATCGGGATCACGGCTTCGGCGAACAGGTCATAGACCTGCGTCGAGCCCTCAAGGCCGATGGTCGGGCCACCCTGACCGGCGAGGTCGCCGGTTGCGAAGGCGTTGTCGGTGGTCGAGAGCAGCGCGTCACGACGGTATTCGACACCGCCGGCCACCGCCACCGGACGATCGGCCCAGGGGCTTTGCAGACCCAGGCCGCCGAGGTCGCCGTTGACCGCGAAGGTCACGACTTGCTGCGTGGTCGAGGCCGTTTGCACGCCCGGGACTTGCAGGTAGTCGAGTGCGCCTTGCGTCACGCCGCCGATGGTGAAGATGTTCCACGGCACGCAGTTCGGATCGGTGCCATTGACCACCGACCGGCAGGTCGGGGTGCCAGCGACATCGACCACGTCCAGCGCACGGCCGAGGCGCGTGACCGAGAAGTCGTTGCGATAGACGCGCGACAGCTGCACGCGGCTGTACTGGGCCGAGAAGTCGTAGTTCCAGCCGTCAACCAGGGTGCCCCGGGTGCCGAGGACGCCACGGAACGACTGGTAGCGCAGGTCGTCCTGACGACCGCCGCCTTCAACGTTCCGACGGGCGATATACATGACCCGCGGCGCGTCGGCCGCGATCAAGGGCGCAGTACAGCCAATACTCGTCTTCTGGGACGCTGACAGCAGCGGGTTGCCACAGTTGATGGTCGAGGTGTTGAAGAAGTCACCGGACGGGGCGATCTGGGCGACCGTCGAGTAGTCGGTGAACATCAGCTGGGTGAACACGTCGAAGTGCTCGTTGATTTCGTAGTGACCCATGGCGCCGAGCGAATAGCGCTCGTCCGGACGCTGGAAGTAGTTGATCGGACCAAAGTTGTACTGATCGGTCGCGCTGCTGAAGGGTCGGAACGTGTTGCCGGCGCCCGCAGAGTTGATGGTGAAGTTGTAGCTGGGAGCTTCGGCGCCGAAGTTGGTGAAGCGACCCGGATAGGAGGTGCTGGAGCCACCGCAGGTGAAGCTCTGCACGCCGCCCAGAAGCTGCTCCGGGCCAAGCGAGCAGCCCGAGAAGTCGCGGTCGGCCTGCGAGATCTCGCTGTCGTTGCGATAGGTCACGTAGGCGGTCATGTTGCCACGGTCGTCCGGCGCGTTCACGCCGATCAGCATCGTGACTTCCTTGCCGAAGCCGTCCGTGACGTTGGCGTCCGGCAGCTGGAACTGCGAGGGGTTGGTCGCCGCGCGGGCGGCGATGACGTTGCGGACGTTGCCGACGCCGTCGAAGTCGTTGTGGTGCTGGTAGAAGGAGTACTGGGCGTCGATCTGAACGCCTTCGAAGTCCTTCTTCATGATGAAGTTCACGACGCCGGCGATGGCGTCCGAACCGTAGACGGCGGAGGCGCCGCCCGTGAGCACTTCAACGCGCTCGACCATGCCGCCCGGGATCTGGTTCAGGTCGGCCGCGGGATCGTTCGGCGAGCCGTAGGGCATGCGACGACCGTCGATCAGCACCAGGGTGCGAACCGAGCCGAGGCCGCGAAGGTCGACCGTGGCGGTACCGGAGGCGCCGTTCGAGACTGACGAGTTCTGCGCCGCGAAGGCTTGCGGCAGCGAGTTGATCAGGTCTTCGACCTTGGTCACACCGGCGGTGCTGATGTCTTCCGACGTCACCTGGGTCACCGGGCTGGTGCCGACCAGGTTCGGTTGCGGAATGCGCGAACCGGTGATGACGACAGCGTCAACGTTGGTGGAGTCCTGCGCGAAGGCAGGGGCGGCGGCGGCGAGGGCCGCACCGCAGATGATGGTGGACGCCAGCAGGCGGCCGCGCGTGGATTGGAGCCTCAACTTATTCCCTCCGGTTCAGCGCGGTCCGGGAAGTCCGGAGTAACGCGCCCCCTCTAAAAGTCTGGACGAATAGGACTCCGGGCACATGACGCACCCGGTTAACGCGATCCTTGCTCCCCGCTGATTGGGCGGTCAACGATCATTACAGGACCGTCACGTGACGGCCGCCAGATTGTCGCACTTTGGCAACAGCGCGCCGCTCCGGTGACCGAAATCGGGCGTAAAAAACCCGCCCGGTCGCCTCTCGCGTTAAATCATTCTTCAAATTCCCCGACGCGGCGACTCCGGCCGGTCGCGGTTTGGAGACCTCTGCCCGGCCAAGAACGACTCACTCTCGCCGTCCAGCCGTTGTCCCGGGCCTGACGGGTTCGGAACCCGGACACAGGGATCCTCGCCACAGGGGCGAGGATGATGGGCGGGGTCAGTGCGGCTTCATGCAGAGCCAGCGGGTGCGGTGGTGGTCGAGCAGGTTGTTGACCCAGCCGGTGATGTCCGGCCGCACGAGGTTCTTGTTGACGGTGAAGTAGACCGGCGCGACCGGCGCATCCTCGAGCATCATGTGCTCGGCCTGAGCCATCAGCGCCGCCCGCTTCGCCACGTCCGCCTCGTTGTCCGCCAGGGCCATCAGGCGATCATATTCCGGGTTGTTGTAGTCGCCGTAGTTCTGCGGCCCGTAGAAGGACCGCTGCAGGTCGAGGAAGCTGGTCGGGTCGTTGTAGTCCGCGATCCAGGCCGCGTCGGCGACCTGGAAGGCGCGGGAGCGATAGTCTGCATAAGCGATCTGGGTCTCTTCCTGGGCCAGGGTCGCCTCGACGCCGATCTCCTTCCAGTCCGCCTGGACCGCCGGCATGAACAGCATGGGGTCGGGCGTGTTGCGGTGCTTGATCTCGAACTTCAGCGGATGCTTCGGACCATAGCCGGCCTCGGCCAGCAGGCGGCGGGCTTCAGCCTGACGCCGGGCCAGCGGCCAGTTGGCCCAGTGGGCGGGCTGGGCGCCGCTGTAGTTGGCCACGCCCGGCGGGGTGAAGGTCTTCGCCGGCAGCTGGCCGCCGCGCAGCAGCCTGTTGGCAATGAAGTCACTGTCGATCGACATGGCCAGGGCCTGGCGCACCCGGCGGTCGCGGAACGGCGGGAAGCCTGACTTCGGATTGTTGTTGAAGGCGATATAGGCCAGACCGAGGTAGGTGTTCGTGCGCACATAGTCCGGCATTTTCGTGCGCAGGAAGGCGATGCGGTTGGACTGGATGTCGGTGTTCAGATCCAGTTCGCCGCGGGCGACGCGTCGTTCGGCCGAGATCGAGTCATTGGTCGGGTAATAGAAGACCTCGTCGATGCAGACCTTGCTCGCGTCCCAGAACCTCGGGTTCTTGACCACCTTCACGTAGTTGCCGAGCCGGTATTCCTTCAGGATGAAGGGGCCGTTGCCGACGAAATGCTCCGGCTTGATCCAGTCTTCGCCCCAGCGCTCCACCACATGTTTGGGCACCGGGTACATGGTGTGGTGCTTGGCCAGCTCGATCAGGTAGGGGGCCGGATGGGTCAGCTCGACGCGCAGGGTATGCGGATCGAGCGCCGCGACACCCAGGGTGTCCGGCCTGGCCTTGCCCTCGTTGACGGCCTTGGCGCCCTTCACGAGGAAGAAGACCGACGCGTATTCCGACGCCGTCTTCGGGTCCAGCAGGCGGCGGAAGGAATAGACGAAGTCGTCGGCCGTCACCGGCACGCCATCCGACCAGACCGCGTCGCGCAGGTGAAAGGTCCAGGTCAGGCCATCGGGGCTGATGTCCCAGCGGGTCGCCATGCCCGCGATGGGCTTGCCCTCGGGGTCCGACTGGCTGAGGCCGATCAGCAAGTCGCTCTGGATCCGGTCTTCCCAGGTTCCGGTCGACAGATGCGGGTCCAGCGTCAGGGGTTCGGAGGTGTTTCCGTACTGCAGGCAGACCTTGCCGACGGGACAGGGCGGCCGGGACGGCGCCGACTGGCCGCAGGCGGCGAGCGCCACGGCGGCCATGCCTGCGAGGAAGAGATTGCGGATCACGCGGCCCGGCCTTTCAATGGCGGCAACAGTTGTTCGGGAGTCGCCCATGTCATCGCTCGCCTTGCGCCGGAACACCGGCATCGCCCTGGCCGCGGGAGTCGCGGCGCTGGCCCTTGCCGGCTCGGGATTTGCCGCCGCGCCGGCCGCGCCCAAGGTCCGGGCCGCGCAGCTGCAGGCCATCGTCGACTGCCGCCAGCAGGCCGACCCGGCGGCGCGGCTGGCCTGTTACGACGCCGCGACCGCCGCGCTCGACGCCGCTGAAAAGGCCGGCGATGTGGTCGTCGTCGACCGGGCGCAGGTGCAGGAGGCGCGCAAGGCGGCGTTCGGCTTCAACTTCCAGATGCCCACGTTCATGACCGGCGGCGAAAAACCCGAGCGGATGGACCGCATTACCGCGACCGTTGAATCGGCCCGGCGGGACGCGACCGGCAAGTGGATCATCATCCTGACCGATGGAGCCGTCTGGCGTCAGACCGAAACCAAGACGATGTTCCGCGACCCGCACAAGGGCTCGACCGTCGAGATCCGCACCGCGGCGATGGGCAGCTTCTTCATGAAGGTCGATGGTCAGTCGCAGATTCGGGTTCATCGCGACAACTAGCGGTCTTTGGGATCGAGGGCGTCGCGGAGGCCGTCGCCGATGAAGTTGAAGGCCATCAGGGTCAGAACCATCGTCACCGACGGGAAGATCAACAGCCAGGGGGCCATCTCCATGTCCTGGGCGCCCGTGGCGATCAGGGTGCCCAGCGAGGCCATCGGCGGCTGCACGCCCAGACCAAGGAACGACAGGAAGCTCTCGGCGATGATCACCGCCGGGATGGTCAGGGTCACATAGACCACCACCGGCCCCAGCAGGTTGGGTACGATGTGGCGGGTGATGATCTGGAACGAGGACAGGCCGGCAGCGCGGGCGGCCTCGATGAATTCCTTGCTCTTCAACGACAGGGTCTGGCCGCGCACGATGCGCGACATGGTCAGCCACTCGACCGCGCCGATGGCGAGGAAGATCAGGAAGATATTCCGCCCGAAGGTGACCATCAGCAGGATGACGAAGAAGATGAACGGCAGGGAATAGAGGGTGTCGACCACGCGCATCATGACCTCGTCGATGCGCCCGCCCAGATAGCCGGCCGTCGCGCCCCAGATGACGCCGATGGCCAGCGACACGCTGGTGGCGACCACGCCGATGGCCAGCGAGACGCCCAGCCCCGCCAGCAGCCGGGCGAACAGGTCGCGGCCGAGCGAGTCCGTGCCCAGCAGGTGGCCCGCCTGCAACGGGGCCATCCAGACGTCTGTCTTGGTCACCTTGTCATAGGGAAAGGCGACGAAGAACGGGCCGATCAGGGCCAGCAAAACCATCAGGACCAGCACGATCATCCCGGTGACCGCCGCTTTGTTGCGCAGCAGCCGGCGGCCGGCGTCGTCCCACAGGGAGCGGCCCTTGACCGCGTTCTGCAGCAGCGCAGCACGCTCCGGCGAGCCGGGGATCATGTCCAGCGCGCTCATGACAGCCGCACCCGCGGGTCGAGGGCTGCGTAGAGCATGTCGGCGATCAGATTCAGCACCAGGATCAGCACCGCGTAGACGATGACCATGCCCATCACGACCGTGTAGTCGCGCTGCAGGGCGCTGTTGACGAAGAACTTGCCCAGGCCCGGGAGGTTGAAGATCTTCTCCACCACCAGCGAGCCGGTCAGCAGACCGGCGGCGGCGGGGCCAAGGTAGCTGACCAGCGGCATGATCGCCGCGCGCAGGGCGTGCTTGCGGACGATCAGGCTCTCCGGCAAGCCCTTGGACCGGGCCGTGCGGATGTAGTTGGAGCGCAGCACCTCGATCATCCCGGCGCGGGTGAGCCGCGAGATGATGGCGATCTGCGGCAGGGCCAGCACCGTGATCGGCAGGACCAGGTTCGGCAGCGCCCCGTCGTTCCAGCCCGCCGTCGGCAGCCAGCCGAGCCTGGAGGCGAACACCAGCACCAGCAAAGGCGCCGTGACAAAGGTCGGGATGCAGACCCCGAGGATCGCCACCCCCATGGTCAGGTAGTCGGCGATGCGATTCTGGCGCAGGGCCGCGATGACGCCCAGGCTGACCCCGACCATCATCGCCAGCAGGATCGAGAACACGCCCAGCGTCAGGCTGACCTTGTAGTTGTCCTTGAGGATGTCGAGGACGGTCTTGCCGCGATATTTCATCGACGGTCCGAAATCGCCGACGACCACGCCCTTGAGATAGTTGGCGTATTGCTGCGGCAGGGGCTTATCCATGCCGAACTTCGCCATCACCGCCTTCTCGACCTCGGGCGACAGCTGGCGCTCGTTGACGAACGGCGAGCCGGGGGCCGCGCGCATCATGAAGAAGGCGATGGTGATGACCAGGAAGAGCGTGGGAATGGCCACGAGCAAACGGCGGAACAGGAAACGCAGCATCGTGGATCACTCGCGCGGGAAGGCCCGCAAAGGCGTTGCGAAACTTCCATCCGGCTTGGATGATGTCAACGAAGCGCCAGCCTGGATGAACCCGAGATGACCGAATTTCGCCGCGTGACCGAAGACTTCTCCGTCAGCCCGCAGATCCTGCCTGAAGATATGGCGGCGGCGGCGGCCCAGGGTTTCACCCTGGTGATCAACAACCGCCCCGACGGCGAGGTCCCGGAGCAGCCGACCAGCGCCCAGATGCAGGCCGCCGCGCTGGCCGCCGGCATGGACTACGTGCACATCCCCGTCATCGGCAGCCCCAACGACGACCAGATCACCGCAAATCGCATCGCCATCGAGGATGCCGACGGCCCGGTGCTGGCCTTCTGCCGCTCCGGCACCCGCTCGATCGTGACCTGGTCGATTGGTCAGGCGCTGTCGGGCGTACGGTCGAGGAGCGAGCTGGCGGCGCTTGGGCGCGGGGCGGGCTACGATCTGTCGGGGGTGCTGGGGTAGCGCCCCAGGGGAGAGGCAGAGGCATGAAATTCCGGACAGCATCTCTTCTGCTTTTCGGCGCTCTGATCCTCCCCGGATTGGTCGCCTCCAGCGGTGTGGCCGCGACGCCGACCGCGAGTCCCGACGGCTGCTACCTGATGCCGCCGCCCAAGCTTCATATTGCTGCGAGCAAGGACCTCATCATTGGGAAGACCGTGCGAACCGCCAACGAGGTCCGCTATTACGGCGTCTACAAGGAGGTTTCGTTCGTCGTCGAAAAGATCAATTGCGATTCCCAGTTTGTCCAAATTGTACTGACCGCACCGCCCAACACCGATCTGCCCGGCGCCCTGCGTGAGCTTCAACGGGTCTTCGCCGAAGACACTGTGGACATCGACCTGGGCCAACAGGGTTGGGACGACTTGTACAGCAAGGGCAGGCTGGAATTTCAGCGGAACCAGGCCTCGGTGTCCTACGGCCTGCTCAGGGAGGGTGTGATCGAGGTCCTCGCCCTGACCGTCGACCGGATGGCCTAGGATCAGGCCGCGACTGGCTCCACCGGCCTGATCGCCGCAAGCTCCGCCCGTGACTCTATCGCCGCCTTCGACAGGTCGTGGGTTGTCTGAAGGTTGATCCAGAACTGGGCGCTGTTGCCGAAGACGCGACCCAGGCGCAGGGCCGTGTCGGCCGTGATGGATTGGGTTTCGCGGATCAGGCGCTCGATGCGCGTGCGGTCCCGGAGCCCCATGGCCCGCGCCAGCGAGCCAGCGGTCAGGCCGTAATCGGGCAGGTAGTCCTCCCGCAGAAGTTCGCCGGGGTGCGGGGCCGGGGTAACGAAACTGGTGAAGTCGATAGCGGCCATTACGGGTCCCTCCTTGGACTGCGGCCTGTTACGAACGGGTCGCCCCGCCTAGTGATAGTCCGTGAATTCGACGTCCTCGGGGCCTTCGTCACCCCAAATAAAGCAGAGGCGGAACTGATCGTTCACGCTGATCGACCACTGGCCCGCGCGATCGCCGGTCAATTGATGCAGCCGATGGCTCGGCGGAA
>JBKJII010000039.1:0-17455 GCA_046598505.1 Caulobacter sp.
GTAGACGATGAATTCCCGGGCTTCGTACTGCGGCGGCGGAGGCGGCGGCGGCGGAGGCGGCGGGGGAGGCGGGGGAGGCGGCGGCGGAGGCGGCGGCGGAGGCGGCGGGGCCGCTTCTTCCTGGAAGCTGTAGCGAATGCCGATCGTCACCGACTGGTCGTTGTAGCTGCCCTCGAGCGGGCCGGCCGTACCGACGTTGATGAAGTTGAAGTCGCCGGTCTGGAAGTAGCGGTAGGTCAGATCGACGTTCATCCGGTCGCTGGCCTTCGCCGTGAGACCGGCGATACCCTGCCAGGCCCAGACGGAGTCTTCGTCGTCGACAACCAGGGTCGGAGCGTTCACAGCGCCGAGGCTGCCGCGCGCCATACCGGCGCCAACGCCGATGAAGGGGTGCAGGTCCGCGTCAGGCATGATGTCGAAAATGACATTGCCCATCAGCGAGAGCACTTCGAACTCACCAACGGAGGCCACCATCGGCACCGGGAGGGTGCCGGGACGCCAGCCGCCTTCCAGTTCGACGCGCCAGTTCGGCGACAGGCGGTAGCCGAGACGGGCCATCGCGGTCCAGTCGTCGTCGCCGTCGAGGCTGACGGAGCCGAGGCCCGTGTCAAAAGTGGTGTTGTCCGACCAGTGGTAGCCAACGTCGACAGCGCCGTACCAGCCGCTGTCTTGAGCCGCCGCACCCGTCGCTGCGAGCGTCGTGACGGCAAGAGCCGCACCCGCCAGAAGCTTGAATTTCATAATGAGAGCCCTCTCCTGCCCACGATGCGACCAAAGGCCGCTCGAAAGCTTGTTATATCAACCAAGCGGCCACCGCCAAGTGTCAGCGAAGCCACACTACCGCCTATTTCTTCGACAGAAACCGTGAAGAGCGAGTTTCTCAGTCAAGGGTTGTGCGGTAGCGCGACATCGCCAGCATTACGACGATGACCACGAACACCATCAGAGCGCCCAGACTTTGCCATAGTTCCGCAAATCCGAGTCCTTTCAGCAGCGCGCCCCGCACGACCCGCAGGAAATGTGTCACCGGAATGGCGCTGCCGAGGGTTTGCGCCCAGTCGGGCATGCCGCGGAACGGGAACATGAAGCCGGACAGGAGCAACGACGGGAATATGTAGAACACCGACATCTGCATCGCCTGCAGCTGGTTGCGCGCCACGGTCGAGATCAGGAACCCCAGCGCCAGGCTGCCGACGATGAACAGCAGGATGCCCGTGACCAACGCGCCCCAGCCGCCCGAGAACGGCACGTCGAACAGCAGCCGGGCCAGCGCCAGAATCACCACCGTCTGGATCAGGCCGACCAGGACGTAGGGCGCCAGCTTGCCGATCATCACCTCGAGCGGCTGCACGGGCGTGGACAGCAGGCTCTCCATGGTCCCGCGCTCGTACTCACGCGTGACGCCCAGCGCGGTCATCATCACCAGGGTCATAGACAGGATCACCCCCAGCAGGCCTGGCACGATGTTGTAGGCGCTGATGGCTTCGGGATTATAGCGGCGGTGGACGACCACCTCGAACGGCGCCGCGGCGCCCGCCCTGTTCGCCACTGCACCGGTCAGGTCGTGCTTCAGCGCCTCGGACGGCAGCGCCGAAAGGGCCGCGATGGCCGAGCCCGTGGCTGAAGGGTCGGCCGCGTCCGCCTCAATCAGGATCTGTGCGTGATCGCCGCGCACGACCCGGCGTGTGAAGTCGGCGGGAATGGTGATGGCGAACTGCACCCGGCCCAGCGCGATGGCCTCGTCCAGCTCCCCCGGCGTGCGCGCCGTCTCGACGATATCGAAATAGCCGCTGCGCACGATGGCGCCGAGGGTCGAGCGGGCGAACGCGCCCTGGTCCTGCACCAGCACGGCGGTCGGCAGGTGGTGCGGGTCATTGTTGATCGCATAGCCGAACAGCAGCAGCTGCACGATCGGCATGGCCAGAATCAGGGCGTAGGTCAGCCGGTCGCGGGTGAGCTGGGTGAACTCCTTCACCAGCACGGCGAAGATGCGCGTGGCGTTCATTCGAAGTTGTCCTTCGACTGTCCCATCAGGTGGATGAAGACGTCTTCCAGCGTCGGGGCGACCTCGGTCCAGACGAAGGGAGGCCGGCGGAACGGCGCGATGGCCGCTTCGAGTGCAGCGCGATCCGTCCCGCTGACGTGCAGGGCGGCGCCGAACGGGGCGGCCATGGCCACTCCCGGCTTGCCGGCGAGGTCGCGCGCCAGCCGGTCGGCGCCTGGCCCCTCGGCCCGGAATGTGACCAGCCCGGACTGTTTGATAACGTCCGCGCCCGTTCCCCGCGCCATCAACCGGCCATAAGCGATGTAGGCGATGTCGTGGCACCGCTCGGCCTCGTCCATGTAATGGGTCGAGACCATCACGGTCAGGCCCTCGGCCGAGAGGGCGTGGATCTCGTCCCAGAACTCGCGCCGGGCCTTGGGATCGACCCCGGCGGTCGGCTCGTCGAGCAGCAGCAGCCGGGGCTCGTGCAGAATCGCCGAGGCCAGGGCCAGTCGCTGTTTCCAGCCGCCTGACAGGCTTCCAGCCAGCTGCCGGCGCCGATTTTCCAGCCCCAGACGTTCCAGCGCCTCGTCGACCCGCCGCCTGCTGTTGTCCAGGCCGTAGACCCGCGCGATGAAGGTCAGGTTTTCCTCGATCGACAGGTCCTCATAGAGCGAGAACTTCTGCGTCATGTAGCCGGTCTGGCGCTTGATCCGCTCGGCCTCGCGGCGGAAGTCGAGCCCCAGCACCTCGCCCTCGCCGCTGTCCGGCGTCAGCAGGCCGCAGAGCATCCGCAGGATGGTGGTCTTGCCCGAGCCGTTCGGTCCAAGGAAGCCGGTGATCTTCCCGGTCTCGACCTGGATGGCCAGGTCCTGAACGACATGCTTGTCGCCGAAGCTCTTGTTGAGCCCCCGGACATCGACGGCCAGGGTCACCGTGCGTCTTCCAGCGGGGTGACGTCGACCGGCTGCCCCGGCGCCAGATTGCGCGGGGCGGCCGGCCGGGCCTCGACCAGAAACACCAGCCGGTCACGGCTTTCGCGACTGTAGATGATCGGCGGGGTGAACTCGGGCCTCGGGCTGACGTAGTCGATGGTCGCGGTCATGCCGCCGGCGCAGCCGTCACAGCGAAAGGCGACCGTCCGGCCGATGGCGTAACGGCTCAGCTCGGCCTGCGGCACGAAAAACCGCACCTTCACCCTGTCGTCCGGGATCAGGGACACGACCGGCTGGTTGGCGGCAGCCCATTCGCCGGACTGGAAGAACACCTGCTCGACCCGCGCGGCGGCGGGCGCTTTGGGTCCCGTCCGGTCAAGCTGCGCCTGGGCGGCGGCGAGCGCGTCTCGCGCCTGCTGTACCCGGGCCTCGGCGGCGCGAACAGCGTCCGGTCGGGCGCCGAGGGTTCCGGCGGCGCGCTGGCTGGTCACGGCCTTCAGGTTGGCGGTGGCGGCGTCACGCGCCGCACGGACGGTGTCGAGCCTGGCAGGGGCGTAGATACCCTTGGTGACCAGCGGCGCGATGCGGTTGTATTCGGCCTGGGCCTGGCGAAGCGCGGCCTGCGCCGCTGCGGCCTGGGCGTCGACGACGGCCAGTTCCTCCGGGCGCTGGCCCTTGCGGGCATCGTCCATGCGCGCCTCGGCCTCGGCCAGAACGGCGGCGGCCTGATCCCGCGCGGCGACCAGCGGCGCGGCGTCCAGCGCGAACAGGGGCTGGCCGGCGATCACCCGCTGCCCCCGCACGACCGAGATCACCGACACGGCGCCGGGCGCCGACGAAGAGAGATAAAGCGCCTCGCCCTCGATGTAGCCGGACAGCGCGCGGCCCTGGTCAGGCTTGCGGCCCCAGACCCACCAGGCGGCGCCGGCGGACAGAATGACCAATGCCGCGACGACGATACGGAGTTTCGGGTTCATCGGCGGCCTCCCTCGGCCAGCAGACCGCCCAGGGCGGTCTCGACATGTTGCAGCACCAGTCGGCGCAGATCGATCGGTTCAGCGCCCGCAGGCTCGAGCACCTCACGCCAGAGCACACCCATGAACAGCGGTCCGATCAGCGCCAGCGCATGGAAGCGCGCATCGCCTGGGCGAACCTCGCCCCGGGCCTGGGCCCTTTCGATCAGGCCGGTGACGATCCGCAGCACCCGCACGACGACCTCGTCGTGCCAGACCCTGGCCAGCTCGGGGAAATTGCGCGACTCGGCGATGACCATCTTGGCCACGGACCCCAGTTGCGAAACCGTCAGCACGTCCGCCGCCCGGCCCAGCAGCATGCGGGCGGCCTGGGCGATCGGCAGGTCCATGGCCGAGACCGCGGCTTCCACGGTCGCGATGTTCGGGCTGACAGCGTCGCGCACCACAGCGCCGAAGAGGTCCTGCTTGGTCTCGAAATAGAGATAGAGCGCGCCCTTGCTGACGCCGGCCCGGGCCGCGATGTCATCCAGCCGCGCGGCCGCGAAGCCCTTCTCGGCGAACACCGCCAGCGCCGCCGAGACGATCTCGGCAGGCCGGGCCTCCTTGCGGCGGCGCCATCTGGGTTCACCGGCGGGCATCATGGGTGGACTCGTTTATAACTGACCGGTCAGTTATTTATAAAATCACCCGTGTGAGTCAAGTCTCCCCCGCAAACCCGCTATGGTCCCGCGACACCCGCCGCGAGAACCCCATGCTTCAGAACAATCCCCTCGTCCGCCGGTTCGGCATGATCTGGGCGGCGGCGTCCGTGTTCCAGATCCCGGTGGTCATGCTGATCAGCCCGACGGGCGCGCTGCTGACGGACGTCGCCAAGGCGGTCGCCTTCGGTCTGGGCCTGGCCTTGCTGGGCGGCGCGGTGCTGTGGATCGGCCGCAAGCGCGAGGACGGGGCCCTGATGCCGGCCTTCATCCTCGTCGCCATCGTGTCCTTCATCCTCGCCTGGCCCATGATCCAGGGCGGGGCGAGGAACGGTCACTTCAAGATTTCACCCCGTCCCGCAGACGCCTCCGCCCGCCCAGCGCATCCGGCCGGTTGAGCTCCTTGCGGAATTCGTCGCGCCGTTCGTGGATCGAGGCGATGACCAGGCCCATCGGAATTCCGATATCGACCAGAGCCGCCTCGGACAGCTGCAGCGAAGCCTCGATAGTCTCGGGCACCGCGTCGGTCGCTCCCAGTTCATAGAGCCGCTTGGCGTGGCGCGCATCGCGGGCCCTCACGACGATCTTCAGATCGGGCCGCATTTCGCGGGCGGTGGCGACCACCACTTCGTTGCCCTCGGGATTGTCCATGGTGATGACCAGCGCCCGCGCCGTGTCGAGCCCGCAGCGACGCAGGAACTCGGCCCGCGAGGCGTCGCCATAGAAGATGGGGGCTCCGGCTCGCCGGCCGGCCTCGACCAGCTTCGGATCCCGCTCTGCCGCGACCCAGGGCACATCGTGCCGGCCCAGCATGTCGCCGACCAACCGCCCGACCCGGCCGTAGCCGACCACCAGAACCGCCGAAGGCCCCTCGACGACCTCGGCCGGGTCAACCGGGGTGCTGGCGGCCGGATTGGCGCCCGGGCGTCCACCAAGCCGCGCGCCCAGCGCCGCCAGGACGGGAATGCAGAACATCGTCAGGGTCGAGGCCACCAGCACCGTCCGGCCGACTCCGCGGTCGACGATCCCGCTGTGCATCGCCGTGTCGAGGATGACGAACGCGAACTCGCCGCCCGCCGCCAGCAACAGTCCCGCCTCAAGCGCCTTGCGTGGCTTGAGCCCGAACAGCACGCCCAGCCCGAACACCACGCTGCCGATCAGGGCGATCGCCCCGGCGGCCATACCCAGAATGATCACCGGCTTCTGCACCAGCAGCGACAGGTCCAGACCGATGCCGATGGACAGGAAGAAAAGGCCCAGCAGCAGCCCCTTGAACGGCTCGATGGTCACCTCGACCTCGTGCCGGTACTCGGTCTCTGCCAGCAGCAGCCCGGCGATGAACGCGCCGAGCGCCATCGACAGCCCGGTCAGGGCCGCGACCATCCCCGCACCGATCACGATCAGCAGCGAGGCGGCCATGAACAGCTCCTCGCTCTTGGCCCTGGCCACCGACTTCATCATCGGCCGCAACAGCAGCCTGCCAAACACCACCAGCGCCAGGATCCCCAGAACGACAGGGGCAAAGGTCAGCAGCAGCTTCGGCGTAAAGAACGAGCCATCGCCCTGGCTGCCGATGATCGTCAAGGTGATCAGGATCGGGGCCACGGCCAGGTCCTGGAACAGCAGCACGGCGAAGGTCGCCCGGCCGGCCTGACTGTGCTGGCGTTTGCTCTCGGCGAGCAGCGGCATGACCATGGCCGTCGACGACAGGGCCAGCGCCGCACCGATGGCGGCGGCGGCGGCGACAGGCTGGCCCAGCATCACCGCAACGGTCGCGATGACCGCCGAACAGACCGCCACCTGCAGCGCGCCCATGCCGAACACGAAGCGGCGCATCAGCCGCAGTCGCTCCCAGCTCAGCTCCAGCCCGATCATGAACAGCAGGAAGACGACGCCGAACTCGGCCAGCTGGGCCACGTCCTGGGGATTCTCGATCGTTACGGCGGCCAGCCAGGGCACGGTGGCGGCCAGCGCTCCCAGCCCATAGGGTCCAAGCAGCACGCCCGCGCCAAGGAACCCCAGGATCGGACTGATCCGCCAACGCCGGAACAGAGGCACAACCACGCCCGCCGTCGCCAGGAACAGAACCACGTCCTTGTATTCGCCGGGAGAGACCTCCGCCGCCATGCCGCCTCCAGAGTACCGATGGCTCTATATGCCGTGCTTGGCGGGCCTTGCGGAACCCCCGACGGGCGAATCGGCGCTCCTGCCGGCCGTGGATGCCGTTCCGGCCGTCGGACCCGTCGATTCTGGCGGCCCTGGCCCTCGACCGCCTTGCGCCCGCCGCATTGAAACTCAAATACGAGCTGTGACTTCAGGAACCAGACCGATGAAACCCCTCGCCTTCGCCGCCGCCCTGACCCTTCTCGCCGCGCCGGTGCTCGCCGCCGCCTCGACTCTGCAGGTCAGTCAGGCCTGGTCTCGCCCCGCCCCGCAGGGCGGCAACGGCGCAGGTTACGCAGTGATCACCAACCGGGGACCGGCCGACACTCTGGTTTCGGTCAGCAGCCCGGTCGCGGCCCGTATCGTGCTCCATGAGTCGATGGTCATGGGCGGCCAGGCCATGATGCACGCCCGGCCCGGCGGACTGGCCATTCCCGCCGGCGCCACGGTCGCGCTGAAGCCGGGCGGCTGGCACATGATGCTCGTAGGCCTGAAGCAGCCCCTCAGGGCCGGCGACCACTATCCCGCGACCCTGACCTTCAAGAAGGCGGGCAAGGTGCAGGTGCAGTTCACGGTGCAGGCGACACCGCCCGCGGCCGGCTGAGAGCCACCCTCCTGACGCCGGGTCACGCCTTGACGCGGCGTGGGTGAACGCCGCTAACTTGGCGCTCAGGCCCGGCAGAGGCCGCTACGGGAGAGTGCGCGCATGTCCGGCTGGAACTTCGCCGACGTCTGGGAAGAGATCGCCGCCGCCGCGCCGGACCGCCCGGCCCAGATCCGCGGCGCGCGGGTCGTCAGCTGGCGCGACTTCGACCGCCGCGCCAATGCGCTTGCCGCCCATATGCTCAAGGCCGGCCTCGGCCATCAGGCCAAGGTCGCGGCCTACCTCTACAATTCGCCGGAATATCTCGAGACCTACTACGCCGCCTTCAAGGCCAGCCTCGCGCCGGCCAACACCAACTACCGCTACGAGACCGAGGAGCTGCTCTATCTCTTCGACAACGCCGACGCCGAGGCGATCGTCTTCCACGCCGGTTTCGCGCCCAAGCTCGAGGCCATCAAGGACCGCCTGACCCGGGTGAAGTGCTGGATCGCCGTCGCCGACGAGGGCGCGCCGATCCCGGCCTGGGCGACGGAATACGAAAGCATCGCCGGGCCGGGCGCCGACCGGGTGGTCGCCCCCGAGGGCCGGTCCGGCGACGATCTGCTGCTGCTCTATACCGGCGGAACGACAGGCATGCCCAAGGGCGTGATGTGGCGCCAGGACGATCTGTTCCAGGTGCTCGGCGCCGGCGGCAATGTGCTGGCGTTGGTGCCGCCGCTGGAAACACCGCACGAAGCCGGCGTCCGGGTCCGAACCGGCAGGGCCGGCGACCTGCACCTGCCCCCGCCCACATCGCTGGTCGCGGCCTGCCCGCTGATGCATGGCACGGCGCAGTTCGGCAGCTTCGGGGCCCTGACCGGCGGCGGCTGCATCATCACCCTGCCCTCGCAGCGCTTCAGCGCCGAAGAGCTGTTCAACGAGGTCGACCGCCTGCGGGCCAACAGCATCTCCATCGTCGGCCTGGCCTTCGCCACGCCGATGCTCGAGGTGCTCGACGCCAACCCGGGCCGCTGGGACCTGACCTGCATCACCCGCATCGGCTCCTCCGGCACGGTCTGGAGCCATGACAACAAGCAGGCGCTGCTCAAGCACCTGCCACCCGGCGCCATGCTGATGGACAGCCTGGGTTCCTCGGAGGCCGTGGGGCTCGGCGGCTCGACCTCGGTCGCCGGCGCGGAAGCCACCACGGCCCAGTTCCTCGTCGGACCCAATGCGGCGGTGTTCAAGGAAGACGGGACCCGCGTCGCACCGGGCAGTGGCGAGCGCGGCCTGGTGGCCGTCGGCGGCTTCATCCCGACCGGCTACTACAAGGACCCCGAGAAGTCGGCCAAGACCTTTCAGACCTTCGAGGGCCGCCGCTGGTCGGTGCCGGGCGACTTCGCCGAGGTCAACGAAGATGGCTCGATCAAGCTGCTCGGCCGCGGCTCGCAGGTGATCAACACCGGCGGTGAGAAGGTCTTCCCGGAAGAAGTCGAGGAGGCGCTCAAGACCCATCCCATGGTGCGCGACGCGGTCGTCGTCGGCGTGCCGGATCCGCGCTTTGGCGAGCGCATCTGCGCGGTGGTCGACACCGGCGCCAATGCGCCACCCAGCCTCGCCGAACTGGCCGCTCATGTCCGCGGCCGGCTGGCCGACTACAAGGCCCCGCGCGAACTGGTCCTCGCTCCCGTCGTCCGCGCCGCCAATGGCAAGGTCGACTACAAGGCCGTCCGGGCGCAGGCGCTGTCTGCGCTGGGGGTCAGCGGGGGCTAGCCAGGCGCAGGGACATGTACCGTCTTCGGTACGTGTCCCCGCCGCTTGCAGGCTGATGGCGACACGCACTGAAGTGCATGTCCCCGCGCGCGTCCTGCTCTATATGACTCTTTTGTAAGCAGCGCCGGGACCGCCGATGTGCATGGTCCGCTGCAACCTTTTCACCCCGGGAAACACCCCACCATGAAACGCGTCCTGCTTTCCGCCGCCGCCGTCATCGCCCTCACGGGGGCCATCGGCGCCACCGCCGCCTACGCCCGCGCCACGCCGCCCCCGATCACCGAGGCGCAGATCTCCAAGGCTTCGCGCATGGGTCCCTGGGGCTTCGATACGACCGGCATGGACCGCTCGATCAAGCCGGGCGACGACTTCGTCGGCTTCTCCTCGGGCGCCTATCTGCGCAACCTCGACATCCCGGCGGACCGGACCAACTGGAACTCGTTCGCGGTGCTGCGCGAACTGTCCGACGCCCGCATCGGCGCGGTGATCGACCGTTCGGCGGCGACCACCGGCGCGACCGGCGAGGCCCAGCAGATCGGCGGCCTCTACAACAGCTTCATGAACGAGGCCGCGATCGAGGCGCTCGACGCCAGGCCGCTGGCCGGTGATCTGGCCGCGATTCGCAAGGCCCGGTCCAAGCCGGCCATCGCCCGCCTGATGGGCGCGACCAACGGCGGATTCGGCGGCAGCTTCTTCGCGGCCTACATCAGCCAGGACGCCAAGGACCCCAACACCAACGTCACCTACGCGACCCAGGCCGGCCTGGGCCTGCCGAACCGCGACTACTACCTCGACGCCAAGTTCGCCGAGAAGAAGGCCGCCTACCGCGCCTATGTCGCCCAGATCCTGACCATGGCCGGCTGGGCCGATCCGGAAAAGTCGGCCGACGCCATTGTCGCGCTGGAAACGTCGATCGCCGACGCGCACTGGCCGATCGCCGACCAGCGTGACGCCGACAAGACCTACAACCCCAAGACCGTGGCGCAACTCCAGGCCCTGGCCCCCGGCTTCCCGTGGAAGGCCTGGCTGAAGGGCGCGCGCCTGACCAAGGCCTCGACGATCGTCGTCGGCGAGCCGACCGCCTTCACCAGGATCGCCGCCCTCTACGCCGCGACCCCGGTTTCGACCCTGCAGGCCTGGCAGGCCTTCCACACCGCCGACCAGGCGGCGCCCTACCTGTCCGCGCGCTTCGCCGACGCCAGCTTCGCCTTCCACGGCAAGGCCCTGACCGGCCAGCCTGAGCAACGCAGCCGTCGCAAACGCGGCGTCTCGCTGGTAAGCGGCAGCCTCGGCGAGGCGGTCGGCAAGCTCTATGTCGAAGCCTACTTCCCGGCCGAATCCAAGGCCAAGATGGAGAAGCTGGTCGCTGACCTGCGTGTCGCGCTGAAGGCCCGCATCGAAAAGCTCGACTGGATGAGCCCCGAAACCAAGGCCCGCGCGCAAGCCAAGCTGGCGGCGTTCACGGTCAAGATCGGCTACCCGAACAAGTGGCGCGACTACAGCGCGCTGACCATCAAGTCTGACGACCTGTACGGCAACGTCGAGCGCGCCTCGGCCTTCGAATGGGCGTTCAACGTCGACAAGCTCGGCAAGCCGGTCGACCGCGACGAGTGGGGCATGTTCCCGCAGACGGTCAACGCCTACTACAACCCGACCCTCAACGAGATTGTCTTCCCGGCCGCCATCCTGCAGCCGCCGTTCTTCGATCCGG
Organism: Caulobacter sp.; assembly: GCA_046598505.1. Classification (GTDB taxonomy): domain Bacteria; phylum Pseudomonadota; class Alphaproteobacteria; order Caulobacterales; family Caulobacteraceae; genus Caulobacter. The sequence goes on from JBKJII010000039.1 coordinate 10,822, forward strand.
ACGCCGACGCGGCGGTCAACTACGCCGGCATCGGCGCGGTCATCGGCCACGAGATCAGCCACGGCTTCGACGATGAGGGCCGCAAGTTCGACGCCGACGGCTCCCTGCGCGACTGGTGGCAACCGTCCGACGCGGCCAAGTTCGAGGTCCAGACCGCTCGCCTCGGCGCGCAGTACTCGGCCTTTGAACCGGTCGCGGGCTCACATGTGAACGGCGACCTGACGATGGGCGAGAATATCGGCGACCTGGGCGGCATCCTGATCGCCCTCGACGCCTATCACCTCTCGCTCGGCGGCAAGCCGGCGCCGGTGATCGACGGCCTGACCGGCGACCAGCGGTTCTTCCTCGGCTTCTCGCAGATCTGGCGCAGCAAGTACCGTGACGACGCCATCCGCCAGCAGGTGGTCTCCGACCCCCATTCGCCGGCGCAGTTCCGCGTCATCGGCACCCTGCGCAACGTCGACGCCTGGTACGACGCCTGGGGCGTGACGCCCGGCGACAAGTGGTACGTAAAGCCGGAAGACCGCGTCCGCATCTGGTAGCTGCGAAGCTCTCCCTCCCCCTTGTGGGGAGGGATTGCCCCGGATTGCCTTGCATGAAGAATCTTTAACGTCCCAAGGCCGCCTCGCCCGTGCAATGTCTCCGGCGATTTCAGTCCTGGGAACATTTCTGCCATGAAGACCATCTGGATGAGCGCCGCCGCCGCCGCCTCTCTCATGTTTGCCGCGTCGCCTTCGCTGGCCCGTGAGCAGCATGCCTGCCTCGACGACTTCTGTTTCATGCAGTCGCTGTTCACGGCGACCGACACGACCGGCGCCGGCGAGACCGTCTCGCTGGAAAGCCCGCGCTACGGCGCCTGGGGCTTTGATCTGACCGGTATGGACCGCTCGGTTCGCCCGGGCGACGACTTCTACATGTGGGCCAGCGGTTCCTGGAACGCCCGCACCGAGATCCCCGCCGACCGCACCCGCTTCGGCAACTTCGACGCCCTGTCGATCCTCTCGGAGGCCCGCACCCGCGCGATCATCGAGGACTCGGCAGCCGGCAAGATCACCGGCCCGGACGCGGTCAAGGTCGGCGCCGCCTATGCCGCCTTCATGGACGAAGCCCGCGCCGAACAGCTGGACTTCAAGCCGATCAACCCGGAGCTGGCCGCCATCCGCGCGGTCAAGACCCGCAACGACATGACCGCCCTGATGGGCCGCGCCAACACGACCGGCTTCAGCGCCATCTTCGGCCTGGGCATCGGCGACGACGCCAAGGACCCGACGAAGTATGCGGTCTATGCCGGCACCGGCGGCACCGGCCTGCCCGACCGCGACTACTACCTCGATCCCAAGTTCGCCGAGAAGAAGGCCGCCTACGAGGCCTACATGGTCCAGATGCTGACCATGATCGGCTGGCCCAGGCCTGCGGAGGCGGCCAAGGCCGTCATGGCCTTCGAAACCCAATTGGCCGAAGCGTCCTGGACCCGTATTCAGCGGCGCGACCGGGACAAGACCTACAACCCGATGACCCTGGCCGAGCTTCAGGCCTCGACCCCCGGCTTCGACTGGAACCGCTATCTGGTCGGGACAGAGTTGAAGGGCGTCAATCGTTACATCGTCGGCCCCAACACCGCCTTCCCCAAGTACGCCGCCGTCTACACGGCGACCTCGGTGGATACGCTGAAAGCCTGGCAGGCCTTCCATGTGGTGGACGGCGCCGCGCCGCTGCTGTCGAAACGCTTCGTCGACGCCAACTTCGAGTTCCGCTCGAAGACACTCGCAGGCCAGCCCGAACAGAAGCCGCGCTGGAAGCGGGGCGTCGGCTACGTTAACGGCCTGCTCGGCGAGCCGGTCGGCAAGGTCTACGTGGCCCGCTACTTCCCGGCCGAATCCAAGGCCAAGATGGTCGCCCTCGTGGCCGACATCCGCGCCGCCCTGAAGATCCGCATCGAGCACCTCGACTGGATGAGCCCGGAGACGAAGGTCAAGGCGCTCGAGAAGCTGGCCAAGTTCGGCGTCAAGATCGGCTACCCCGACAAGTGGCGCGACTACTCCGGTCTGGTGGTCAAGGCCGACGATTCCTACGGTAACGCCCAGCGCGCTGCGGTGTTCGAATGGCGCTATGACGTCGCCCGCCTCAACGGCCCGGTCGACAAGGACGAGTGGGGCATGACCCCGCAGACGGTCAACGCCTACTACAGCCCGGTGAAGAACGAGATCGTCTTCCCGGCCGCCATCCTGCAGGCGCCCTTCTTCCATCCGGATGCTGATATGGCTGTCAACTTCGGCGGCATCGGCGGCGTCATCGGTCACGAGATCAGCCACGGCTTCGACGACCAGGGCCGCAAGAGCGACGGCGACGGCGTGCTGCGCGACTGGTGGACGGCCGAGGACGCGTCCAAGTTCAAGATCCAGGCTGATCGGCTGGGCGCCCAGTACTCGATGTTCGAGCCCTACAAAGGCGCCAGGGTGCAGGGCGCCCTGACCATGGGCGAGAACATCGGCGACATGGGCGGCCTGTCGCTGGCCTACGACGCTTACCTGGTGTCGCTGGGAGGCCAGCCGGCGCCGGTGCTGGACGGCTTCACCGGCCAGCAGCGCGTGTTCCTCGGCTGGGCCCAGGTCTGGCGCCAGAAGGCCCGCGAGGACTTCGTCCGCCAGCAGGTCGTCACCGACCCGCACTCGCCGGCCTACTACCGCGTCAACGGCACGATCCGGAACGTCAACGCCTGGTACGACGCCTTCGGCATCCAGCCCGACGACAAGCTGTACGTCGCCCCCGCCGACCGCGTGAAGATCTGGTAGGGACGGCCCACCACGGGGACGCGCACTTCAGTGCGTGTCCCCGCGCCCGCGCTAACCCCCCAGCGCCCCGAGCACGAAATCGGCCCGCTCGCTGACGGAAGCTTTCGGCAACTCAACCAGACGGTAGCCGAGCCGCCGGTACGTCGCCGTCAGCGGCCCATAGTCAGCCAGCGCCTCGTCATAGCCATGCCGACGTTCGGCATCGCCCTGGAACAACTCAGGCCAGGGCGGTGCGACGAACACCGTCTCGTCGTAGCGGCAGACCTCCGCCGCCTTGCGGAAATGGTCGGGGACCGGCAGGCCGAGCCTTTCCAGGCCAGACAACGGTTCCACGACGCTGCGGTCGAAGAACGCCAACCCTTCGTCCTGCGTCGCCAGAATCCGCTGGTGAAGGGCCCGCGACAGCAACAGCTCGGCGAATTTGGACGGCGCTGTCCAGGGCGATGCGTCGCCGCCGATCCAGTCCAGCTCCTTGACCAGCTGCCGCCCGGCCTCCGGGAACACCCGGTGGCCCCGCCGGGCCAGCTCGGCCAGCAGCGTCGATTTCCCGCCGCCCGAACAGCCGGTGATGACCACGGCCCGGCAGCGGCCGTCGGCGACTGCGGCCGGCTGATAGCGATCTTCAAGGAATGAGGTCATGTCGCCTCCGGTTTGGGGTGTTTGGGTGCGGCCTTCGAGACGTGATCCCGCGGGATCGCTCCTCAGGATGACGTGAGCGGGTGGGCGACGAACGGCGTCATGGTGAGGCGCGGACCGTCAGGTCCGCGTCTCGAATCCCGCAATATGTCGGTGGGTTTTTTGACGGTGATGCCGAAAAACACAGACCCGCCGCGGGGGATAGTCGCGGCGGGTCCGGTTTATTCCTCGATCACTCGATCCAAGCGGGCGTTTCCTCCCCGAAACGCCGTGAGGGCAGAACTCTCTGGGGTTCTTGTCCCTCGCGCACCGTCAAAAGACGGCATGACCCTTTCTCTGTCAAGGGTTGGGGCGGGGGTTACGCGCAACAAAATACGCCGAATTGGCAAATCCGGGGTTGATTGTTGGACCCGGGAGTCAAAAGAACGTCCGTTTTGACGAGTCCGTCAAATACTTCACCCGACGCGGGCCGCCAGCGCCTCCGCCGCGTCCGAAACCGGCTCGAACAGGTGCTCGGGCCGACTCGCGGCGACCGGACCGATTCCCGCCGCCGCCAGAAGCCCCTGGGCCTGCAGCAGGTCCCGTTCGGCGATCAGCAGGCCGTTGGCGCGCGGTCGTGCACCCTTCGCCACCAGCCCGGCAAGGGCCACACGCGCCGCCTCGTCCCGCTCCGCCGGCCAGACCAGCATCATCGAGCCTTGCGCCCGGGCCCGCGCCTCGACGACGCCCAGCAGCTGCCGCACAACGGCCAGCCGGTCCGCGTCCCAGTCTGCCGACAGCGAAGCCGCCAACTGCGCCTGACTTTTCAGGATCACGCCATCGCCGACGATCTTCAGATGGTTGGCCGACAGGGTTGCGCCTGTGGTGGTGATGTCGACGATGATCTCCGCCGCGCCGGAGGCCGGGGCCCCCTCGGTGGCCCCGCCGGACTCGACGATGCGGTAGTCGGCCACGCCGCAGCGGGCGAAGAAGGCCCGCGTCTGCACCAGATACTTGGTCGCTACCCGCAGCCGCTTGCCCGTCCGCACCAGATGCGCATGCGCGACCTCTTCCAGGTCGGCCATGCTGTCGACGTCGAGCCAGCTCTTCGGCACGGCGACGATCAGATCCGCCCGGCCAAAGCCCAGCGCCCGCAGCAGCATGACCCGGCTGTCGAGATCGGCGACCTGTTCGCGCAGCAGGTCCTCGCCCGTAACGCCCAGGTGGATCTCGCCACTGTCGAGCGCGGCGGCGATGTCGGACGCCGACAGCAGCCGCACCTCGATCTTCGGCAGGGCAGGGATGGCCGCCGTGTAGCCGCGCCCGCCCGGCGTTGATGACACCGGCAGTCCCGCGTCAGCCAGCCAGGCCTCGACCTGTTCCTTGAGGCGTCCCTTCGACGGGATGGCGAGGATCACCGCCTGGTTTGGGGGGGCGCTCATTCCACACCTCCGGCGAAGGCCCGCGCGGGCCGCACCATGCAGCCGACAGCGCCCTGGGCCGACGGCGCGCCGAGCCGGGCCGGCAGACTGTCGTAACGCCCGCCGGCGGCCACCGGCCGTTCCTCACCGAGCGCAGCGCTGCGCACCTCGAACACCAGCCCGTCATAGTAGCCGAACGCTCGCCCGAAAGCCGCCGTCAGGGTCATCCGGTCAGCAGGCACGCCCTGCGCGGTCAGATCGGCAAGGCGCGTGCGCCAGCCGTCCAGCGCCGCGTCCAGGGGTTTGGGGGCGGGACCGGCCAGCGCCTTGATCGCCGCAAGCGCTGCGTCCGGTACAGCCGACACCGCGAGGAACCGACGCACCGCGTCTGCCTCGACTGTCGACAGAGGCGGCGTGCGGGCGGCCTCGGCCCGTTCCGCCAGACGCTGAACGATCTCTCCGGCCGGACGACCGCCGACCGGCTCGATACCGGCAAGGGTCCACAACCGGCGCAGGGCGACCTCTCCCTCGCCGGCCGGGACGCCCTCCAGCGGATTGACCAGCCGCGCGGCGGCCGCGTCCGTCGGCTGACCGGCGCGGTCGAGCTCGGCCTGCAGCAGGCGCGGCCGGGTGAACAGCCGCTTGAGCCGCGCCGCCAGCGCCGGCGCCAGGGCCAGGCTGTCGATGAAGGCCGTGAACAGCGCGATGTCGCCGACGATCAGCGACAGGTCGCCCCGGCCGCCCGCCGCGGCCGACCGCCAGGCCAGACCGACCACCTCGACGTCCGCCGTCACCGCGTCGCCGGCGCCGAACGCCTCGACGCCGATCTGCAGGAACTCCTCGGCCCGGACCGACCCTGCCGGCGCCGCGCGGAACGCCTTGCCCTCGTAGGCATACCGACCCGCCGCAGCGCCGCCGTCGATGTGCGCCCGGGCCACGGGAATGGTGAAGTCCGGCCGCAGGGCCAGCTCCTCGCCGCCCTCGGCCTGAACCACGAACAGACGCGGCCGCATGGCCTCGCCGGACAGTTCCAGCAGCAAGGCCAATGGCGCCAGCACCGGGACCTCGACCGGCGTGGCGCCGACCGTGGCGAACGGCGCGCGGATGGCGGCCAGCGCCTCGGCGGGAACGGGCGGCTCCAGTCTCATTGCGCGGCGTCCACGATCTTGCGCACAGCGGCCACCAGGTCGGCGCGCGGGATGGTCTGCTGGCCGGGCCGTTCGGCCTTCCAGGCGGCGTTGTCGGTCACGTCCTTCGCGAGGTCCCGGCCAAGGTCGAGATCCTTGATGGTCACGGTCCCGGCCGCGAATTCGTCCTCGCCGATGATCACGGCAGCCGGGGCCATGCGGCGGTCGGCATACTTCATCTGCGGCCGCATGCCGGAACTGCCCAGATAGACTTCCGCCGCGATGCCGGCGGCGCGCAGTTCGCCCACCACGCCGTAGTAGGCGGCCATGTCGTCGGCGCTGAAGGCGATGACCACCACCGGGCCCCGAGCCTGTCCGCCCAGGTCCCGGCCCGCCGCGCGCAGGGCCGAGGCCAGGCGCGAGACCCCGAAGGAGAAGCCGGTGGCGGGCGTGCGCTCGCCGGTGAAGCGGGCCACCAGGTCGTCATAGCGGCCGCCGCCGCCCACCGAGCCGAAGCGAACCGGCGCCCCGTTCTCGTCCTTGGTGGCCAATAGTAGCTCGGCCTCGAAGACCGGGCCGGTGTAGTATTCCAGGCCGCGCACGATGGACGGGTCGAACATCGCCCGGTCGGGGGCGACCCCCATGCCGATCAGCGCCTTGTCGATCCGCGACAGCTCCT
>JBKJII010000266.1:0-3540 GCA_046598505.1 Caulobacter sp.
GCGGCTTCGGCCTGACCATGACCTGCGCCGCGCACGTCCAGCGCAACGGCCAGGGCTTTCCCGGCCAGATGGGCTGCTGGTCCGACGACCACATCGAGGGCCTCACGCGCCTCGCCGCCGCGATCAAGGCCGAGCACAGCGTCGCCGTGGTCCAGCTGCACCATGCCGGCATGCGCTCGCCGGCCGAGCTGATCGGTGAGACCCCGGTCTGCCCGTCGGACAACGAAGAGTTCAAGGCCCGCGCCCTGACCGGCCAGGAAATCGAACAGCTGCGCGAGGACTTCATCACCGCCGCCGTGCGGGCCAGGACCGCCGGCTTCGACGGCGTCGAGGTGCACGGCGCCCACGGCTATGTGCTGAGCCAGTTCCTCAGTCCCGAGGTCAACCAGCGCACCGACCAGTGGGGCGGTTCACCGGAGAGCCGCATGCGGCTGGTGATCGAGATCCTCGCCGGCATCCGCGAGCGCTGCGGCTCGGACTTCCAGATCGGCCTGCGCCTGTCGCCCGAGCGGTTCGGCATCGATCTGGGCGAAACCCGCGACCTGGCCCAGCAGTTGATGACGGCCGGGGCCATCGACTATCTCGACATGTCCCTGTGGGACGTGCGCAAGGCGCCGATGGACGCGGCCTTCGCCGGCCAGAGCCTGATCGAGGTGTTCACCAGCCTTGACCGCGGCGATGTGCGCCTGGGCGTGGCCGGCAAGGTGCTGGCCGCCGCCGATGCGCGCTGGTGCCTGGAGCAGGGCTGTGACTTTGTCCTGATCGGCCGGGGAGCCATCCTGCACCACGACTGGCCGGTGCTGGCCGCCGCAGATCCGGACTTCCGGCCGGTGGCCCTGCCGGTGAGCCGCGAACATCTCCACCGCGAGGGGCTCAGCGACAAGTTCGTCACCTACATGAGCGCCTGGAAGGGCTTCGTGGCGGAAGAGACGGTGGAGGCCTGAGCCCACAATCCTCTCCCGGAGGGAGAGGTGGCCCGGCAGAGCCGGGTCGGAGAGGGAAGAACCGGGGGCAGCAGGACGTCCACGCCGTCTTTCCCAACCAACAAACAGCGGCGGCTCCCGCTCCACCATGCTCCGCATGGTCCCCCTCTCCCTCCGGGAGAGGAAAATTCCCTAAGCTCATGCAAGCCAGCGTGCCGGGCGGGTCAGGTCAGTCAAGGCCGGGCCTGCGGCTCGCCGCGAAGCGGTCCTGCGGAGCCTCGAGTGACCTGATCCGTCCGGCGAAGCTCTCGCCATGAGATGAAGGGCGGGGTGTCAACGCAAGCGTTGTGCTTCCGCACTGCTCCTGGTGGCCTTGAACCCTTCGGCTGTTGCGCTGGGTGATCCGAAACCCAAAGCCAGCAGCCTGGCTATGATTTCCGCTGTCAGAGAGGCGCCGATCACGTCAATGCACGTGTAGGACTCGTCACTTGAGTACGGTCCATGGTGGAGGTCGATCACGTCCAGCTGATGCTCGAACTTGTGTTCGCCGCTCTCTGCGGACGACTTGAAAAGGGTCAGGACCCCCGACCGCTCCACCCCGTCGCTCCATATCCTTCTTGCCGCCGGTGTGTTCGCCGGGCTTTCGACGATCCACACGGGCTGATCCGAACGGACATCCACGAGGCGATCACCGAAATCGGGATCGAGAACGACGAGCACGGTTATGGCGGCTCCAACCGTCACCCCGTCCGCCCCGGCCGGTCCAGCCGCTCGGTCAGCGTCAGCAGGTCCGCCCAGGCCTTCTTCTTCGCCGCCGGCTGGCGCAGCAGGAAGGCCGGATGCAGCGTCGGCAGGGCGGGCAACACAGTCCCGTCGTCGCCGTGCCACTCGAACCAGCGGCCGTGCAGCGACAGGATGCCTTCCTCGCGCTTGAGCACCGACTTGGCCGAGGCGCCACCCGCCAGCAGCAGCATCTTCGGCTGCACCAGCGCGATGGCCCGGTGCAGGAAGGGCGCGCAGACGGCCTGTTCGGCGAGGGTTGGCGTGCGGTTGCCGGGCGGGCGCCAGAAGACGGTGTTGGTGATGAACACCCGGCCTTCCAGGCCTGCCGCCGCCAGCATCCGGTCGAGCAGCTGGCCGGCCTTGCCGATGAACGGCTCGCCGCGCGCGTCCTCCTCGGCCCCCGGGCCTTCGCCGATGACCATGACCGGCGCATCGGCCGCGCCGCGCGAGAACACCGCCTGCTTCGCACCCTCGAACTTCAGGCCGCAGCCGTCGAACGCGGCGATGGCGGCGGCGAGGGCGTCAAGCGTGTCAGCCTCGGCCGCGCGGGCCCTTGCTTCGTCCACAGCGCCGCTGACGTCCAGAGGCGCGGCGGCGGGCCGGCCGGTTGGCGCGGTGGCGGCGGAGGACCGGGGCACGACGGCCCTGGCCTTCAGCCGCGCGGCCCCTTCGGCCATCCGGTCGATCGGCGCCTCGGCATAGCTGGTGTCCACGCCTGCGTCGGCCCAGAAGGAGAGGGCGCTTTCGACGGCTCTGGCGTGGGGATCGGTCACGGCCTGATCTAACCCTGACCGATGGTCCGGGACCAGAGCCATCCGCAGGACGCTCGGCCATTCTTGCCGGGAGCCTCAAAATCGGGTAGGTAGTGATATCGCCTACTTGGGTTTCGATATGGACAGGCCCGTCACATCGGCCGACGCGAACCGCCGGTTCTCCGAGCTCCTCCGGGGCGTGCGCGATGGCCAGTCCTATGTCGTGACGGCTCATGGGCGCCCGGTCGCGCGCCTATCGCCGATTGAAGGTGAGTCCCGGTTGCGCAATGCCGCGCGCGAAATCCTGTTGGAGCGACTGGGCCGTCAGGCTGCCATCGATATCGGGCCCTGGACGCGCGACGAGCTCTACGAGCGCTGACCGGCGTGCGGATCGGGCTGGACACCAACATTCTCGTCTACGCTGAGGGCGTGAACGGCGACGCCATGTCTGGCGCAAGCCAGTCCGTGCTGGCCGCCCTTCCGACCCAGGACGTCATGCTTCCGGCCCAGGTCCTTGGCGAACTCTTCGCTGTCCTGACCCGCAAGGCCGGCAGGACGCCCGTCCAGGCCCGGGATGCGGTCATGCAGTGGCGGGACAGCTACGCCACCATCGATACCTCCAGCCCGGTGTTGCTGGCGGCCGTTGACCTGGCCGCTGACCATCACTTCGCCATCTGGGACGCCGTCATTATGGCCGCGGTCGCGGAGGCTGATTGCCGGCTTCTGTTGTCGGAGGACCTGCAGGACGGGTTCAGTTGGCGCGGCGTCACGGTGGTCAATCCGTTCGCTGAGCAACGACACCCCTTGCTGGTCGCGCTGATTGGCTAGAGGCCGGCGCCTATTCCCGCTTGACCGCCCCTGCGTCGCCTTCGAATAAGACCCTGCAGGCGCGAAGGGGAATCCGGCATGACCGAAGCTGTCGAACGCGAGTCCATGGAATACGACGTCGTTATCGTCGGCGGCGGCCCCGCGGGCCTGTCGGCCGCGATCCGGCTGAAACAGCTGGCCGAGGCGGCCGGGACCGAGGTCTCCGTGGCCGTGCTGGAAAAGGGCTCCGAGGTCGGCGCCCATATCCTGTCGGG
>JBKJII010000087.1:0-13280 GCA_046598505.1 Caulobacter sp.
CCCTCGATGCCGCGGTAGCGGTCGCTGAGCCCGTAGATGGTGGTGTTGTACTGGTCGTGGCTGCGCACTGTGGTGAGGATCAGCACATCCGGGTCGCCGCGGCGATTGTCGGTCAAGTCAGGGTCGTCGTGGCGGAAGGGGATCAGCTCCGCCTTGCCACTGGCCGTGTTCCAGATGCGGTCGGACGAGGGCACCGGCAGGCGGAAGCCGCCGGGGACGCGGACGCGGGTGTTGAAATCGGCGAAGGCGTCGGGGAAGACGGCGGCGATGCCGTCGCGGATGCGGTCGTAGTCGGCCACCAGGCCCTGCCAGTCGACGCCGGTGTCGGGGCCCAGCGCCGCCTCGGCGATCGCGGCGACGATCCAGGGCTCTGACCTCAGATGTTCTGACGCCGGAACATTCAGGCCGCGCGAGGCGTGGACCATCGACATCGAGTCCTCGACGGTGATCGACTGACGCCCGCCGGCCTGAATGTCGATCTCGGTGCGGCCGAGGCAGGGCAGGATGTAGCTCTCCTCGCCGGCCAGCAGGTGGGTGCGGTTCAGCTTGGTTGCGATATGAACCGTCAGGGCGTTGCGCTGAAGGGCCGGGAAGGTCGCCACGGGGTCAGGCGCGGCGACCGCGAAGTTGCCGCCCAGGCCGATGAACACCTTCGCGGTTCCGGCCTGCATGGCCTCGATGGCCTCGACGACTGTGTGGCCATGGCCGGCCGGCGGCGTGAAGTCGTAGGTCTTGCCGATAGCGGCGAGCAGGGCGGCGGAGGGCTTCTCGGTCAGGCCGACGGTGCGGGCGCCCTGGACATTCGAATGGCCACGCAGGGGACAGACGCCCGCGCCGGGCCGGCCGATGTGACCGCCGAGCAGGAGCAGGTTGACCAGCTGCTGCACGGCGCTTGAGGCCGACCGGTGCTGGGTCAGGCCCATGCCGTAGCAGAGGATGACCGCCTTGCTGCGGGCGAGGATGGCGGCGGCTTCCTCGATCTGCGTCCGGGTCAGGCCGCTCTCGGCTTCCAGCGCGGACCAGTCGCGGGTGGCCAGATGCGTGGCCAGGGCGTCGAAACCCGCCGTATGCTGAGCCATGAAGGCGTGGTCGAGATGATCGCCGGCGATCAGCGTCTTCATCATCCCTTCGCAGACCGCCACATCGCCGCCAATGCGCAGCTGATAGTAGCGGTGAGCGATGTCTGTCCCGCCCAGCGTGGCCATCTCGACCGGGTCCTGCGGCGAGGCGAACTTCTCCAGCGCCCGCTCCCGCAGCGGATTGAACACCACGATCGGCGCGCCGCGGCGGGCGACGTCGCGGAGAGTGGCCATCATGCGCGGGTGGTTGGTGCCCGGGTTGTGGCCGAAGCTGAACACCGCGTCGCAGAGGTCGAAGTCCTCCAGGGTCACCGAGCCCTTGCCCAGGCCCAGCTGCTCGGCGAGGCCGACGCTGGTCGGTTCATGGCACATGTTCGAGCAGTCGGGGAAATTGTTGGTGCCGAGCTTGCGGCCCAGCAGTTGGAACAGGAAGGCCGCCTCGTTGGAGGCCCGACCGGAGGCATAGAACTCGGCCTGATTGGGATCGGGCAGGGCGGCGAGGACCTGGCCCGTACGGGCCACGGCCTCAGCCCAGCTGGTGCGGACATAACGGTCGGTGGCGCGGTCATAGCGCAGGGGTTCGGTCAGGCGGCCGAGATCCTCGAGCGCGTGGTCGCTCCAGGTCATCAGTTCACTGACGGTCTGTGCCGAGATGGCTTCCGGCGTGGCGCGCTTGCCGGTGGCTTCCCAGGCGACCGCCTTGGCTCCGTTCTCGCAAAACTCGAAGGACGAGGTGTGTCTGGGGTCCGGCCAGGCGCAGCCGGGGCAGTCGAAGCCGTCGGGCTGATTGGCCGAGAGCAGTGTCCTGCCGCCTTCGAGCACCGTCTCCTGGTCAGCCAACGCCCCGGCCACCGAGCGCAGGGCGCCCCAGCCGCCGGCCGGTTTGCGATAGTCGCCGACGCCTCTGGCCCGGCTCATGGCGCGATCCGGTCGGGACGGGTGAACACTGTGCAGCCATCGGCGCGGGCCAGGGCGACCAGCGTCATGCCGCATTCCTCGGCCTTGCGGATGGCCAGCGCCGTCGGGGCGGAGATGGCGACCAGCAGCGGGAACCCGGCGATCGCGGCCTTGTCGACCATCTCGTAGGAGCAGCGGCTGGTGACCAGGGCAAAGCCGGTGGCCGGGTCGAGCCCGGCCCGGACTGCGCCGCCGATCAGCTTGTCGAGCGCGTTGTGCCGGCCGACGTCCTCGCGGACGAGGACCAGGCGGCCGTCAGCATCGGCGAAGGCCGCCGCGTGCACGGCGCGGGTCAGGCGGCCCAATGCCTGTTCGACCTCCAACGCGTCGAGGGCCATCTCGATGGCGGCGCGGGTGAAGACCTGGCCTTCGGCGAGCGGCGACAGCGGCCGCACCGCCTGGGCCAGACGCTCGACGCCGCAGAGGCCGCAACTGGAACGGCCCTCCATGCCGCGAACCCGGGCCAGGGCGCGGGTCCTGCGGCCTTCGGCAGTCAGGCGAATGTCGACTTGCAGGCCCTGGTCGAGCGTTTGGACGGCCACCACCTCGATGTCTCCCATCGTCGCGATGCGCTCTGACAGGGTAAAGCCGACGGCCAGATCCTCGACATCGGCGGGCGTGGCCATCAGCACCGCGTGCGGCCGGCCGTCATAGAGCAGGCCCACCGGTGCCTCATCGGCCAGCGGCCTGTCGATGGCCGTATCTCCGGCCAGTCCGCGTCGCCACTGGCGGGCCGGGCGGGTCTCTACGGGATTGAAGACGGCGGTCATGCCGCCAGCCTAACCCAGAAGTTCGTCCGTGTGTTCGCCGAGCTTTGGTGATCGCTGGCCCGGCATCCGTTCGCCGTCGATCTTCACCGGCATGGCCAGCATCTGCAGGCCCTGCGGCCGGTCGGGATGGTGGACGACATCCCGCATGCCGACCTCGGCGACGAACGGATTGTCCAGCGCCTGAAACAGGTCGTTGACCGGACCGAACGGGACGCGGCCGGCGAACAGGGTGGTCCAGTGGGTCGTCGGCCGTGTGGCGAACAACGCGTCGAGCGCCTGGGTCAAGGCCGGCAGGTTGCGGGCGCGATCGGCCAGGGTGGCGAAGCGCGGATCTGCGGCCAGATCGGCGCGGCCCGTGGTGTCGCAGAACTCGGCCCAGAACTTCTCGTTCATGCACATCAGCTGGCCGTAGCCGTCGGCGGTCTTCACCCGCTGCACCGGCGCCAGTGACGGATGGGCGCCGTTGGGCATCCGCGCGGTCGGGTGGCGCTCGTTCATCGCCCAGACGGCAGGATAGCTGAGCTGGTGCAGGGCCACGTCGAACAGTGAAACGTCGAGGTCGCAGCCCCCGCCCGTCGCCCGGGCCGACAGGATCGCCGAGACGACGCCGAAGGCGAAGGTCGCGCCGCTCATGAAGTCGATGATCGAGACGCCCATGCGGGCCGGCGGTCCGTCGGGCTCGCCGGTCAGACTCATCAGGCCGCACTCGGCCTGCATCGGATAGTCGTAGCCGGGCCAGCCCTCGCGGCTGTTGTTCCGTCCGTAGGCGGACAGGTGGCCGCAGACGATGGCCGGGTTGATCACTTTCAGCGCGTCATAGGTCAGGCCCAGCTTGACCGGCTGGTCGCCGCGCAGGTTGTTCACGACCGCCTCGGCGGAGACCACCAGCCGCTCGAAATCAGCCCGGCCTTCCGGCGTTTTCAGCTCGATCGCGGCCGACTTCTTGCCGCGGGAAAAGGTCTGGAAATACTGGCTGTCGTTCTCGCCCAGCCTGAAGGGTCCGGTCGGGCGGGAGGCGTCCCCGCCCATCGACGGCGCTTCGACCTTGATCACCTCGGCGCCGAGTTCGGCCATCAACAGGGTGGCGTAGGGCCCCGCTCCGTAGTGTTCGATGGTCAGGACACGGACGCCCGTCAACGGCCGCCTCACCAGTAGGTTTCCATGATCTCGCCGGCCCAGACCGGTTCGCGAACCTCGCCACGCGGCAGGAAACCCGAGAGCACCGGCTTGATGTCGACCACCGGCGTGCCGTCGATGGCGTCCAGCCCCTCGACCTCCAGCGTCAGGCCGTCGACGCCAATGATACGACAGACCGAGACGCCGAGGCGATTGGGCCGGTTGCGCCCGCGCTGGGCGAATATCCCGACCAGCGGCCAGTCTTCACGACCGCGTGGGCGGCGGGCGCCCCTGACGATCTCCGCGTCAGTAATGCGATCAAAGACGAAGATGATCTCGGCATGGGAGAAGTCCCGCAGGCCGAACAGGGCCTCCGGGCCAAAGGTCGCCGGGTCCAGATCGATGCGGGCCCGGCTGGGGCCCCAGTCGTCGTCGATGGCCTCCTCGCGACCGCCCCGCACATAGCCGACCGCCTCGATCGCGAACGTCATGAACCGCTCCCTCTTCGCCTACGGCGTGGGGCTAGGCTTGCAAGGCGGGGTGGTCAAGTCGCGGCGACTTGCGCTTGAGAAACATTCGCATTAACGCCCTTGAACCGTTTGTCTCCGGGGAACCCGCCTTGACCCAGTCCGTTCTCGGCCGCCTGCGCCGCTTCTGGCTAGACGTTCACCTGTGGATCGGGGTCGGGCTGTTCGTGGTCATGGTTCCTCTGGGCGTTTCAGGCGCCTTCCTCGTCTGGCACGATCAGATCGACGAGATCATCCACCCGCAGCGGTTCGACGTTTCAAAGGGGGGCGCGACCGCGGCCGCGTCGGTCTATCTGGACGCCGCCCGCGAGGCGTTTGGCGACCGCGCGGCAGTCACCCAGATCCGGCTGCCTGCGGAGCCCGGACGCCCCGTGGTCGCCAGCGGCCGCATCGCCGGCCAGACGCTGGCGCCGGGTCAACGACCGCAGTCGCTGACGGTCTGGATCGACCCGGCTACCGGCAGGGTGCTGGACGTGGCCAATACGCGCAAGGAAACGATCAACGTGATGCACAGGCTGCACGGCAGTCTGTTGATCAGCGCGCCCGGGGTTGGCCGCAAGGTTGTCGGCTGGCTGGGCTGGGCGATGAGCGTTTCCTGCCTGACCGGGCTGTGGCTCTGGTGGCCGCGCAACGGAGTGGTGCTCAAGGCGTTGCGCTGGCGCCGCTCGCCGTCGACCTTCAACAACCTGCATCACATGGTCGGCTTCTGGGTCCTGATCCCGCTGCTGCTGGTCTCCCTGACCGGCGTCTACATCTCCTTCCCTGAAACCAGTCACAGGGTGTTCGGGGTCGGTGAGGCTTCGCCCCGTCCGATGGACAAGGGACCCGGCGGTCGTCCGGGCGGTGGCGGAGAGCGTGGGCCGAACACCGCGCCGCCGCTGGCCACACCTCAACTGCCCGTCGATATGGCGGTCGCCGCAGCCATGGCCCGGCAGCCGGGGGCGACCCTGGCCTCGATCACCCTGCCGACGGAGAGCCGTCGTCCAGCCTGGCGCATCCAGTTCGCGGGCGAAGGCCGTGTCTCGCCAACGACAGTGCAGGTCGCTGACGCCGACGGTTCGATCCGGAAGGGTCGCGGCGGCGGCCAGGCTGCGCCCGATCTCCTGTCGCAGAGGATGCGGCGGATCCACGACGCCCAGGAGACGCCATTCATCTGGCAACTGCTGGTTTTCCTGACCGGCGTCGCGCCGCTGCTGCTGGGCGTGTCGGGGACGGTGATGTGGCTGCGCCGGCGATCACGCAGGGCGCATCTGAAGGCGCCGCGGACGCCGCCTGCGGAATAATCGAAAGTTGCGAGTGATTCTCATTGCGGCGCTGAAACACGAAAGCTAAGAACGCCTCGCAGTCGCAGCACGCCCGATGGCGCGCCGAAATACCGGGGACACAGTTTCATGCGCACCACCACCGTCCGAGGCGTGATTGCCCGCAGCAAGCGCGCGCTGAGCGCCGCCGCGCTCGCCGGCGCCGCCGGTCTGTCGCTGGCGCCGACCCTTGCTCTGGCGGCCGACGACAGCGCGATGACCACAGTCGAGGAGTCCGCGCCGACGGCTGTCGCCGGCGTCGACGTCCAGGGCGTCCGGACCGATCAGCCCAGCTCGACAAAGGCGACCGCCACCGCGCTCGACACGCCCCAGACGGTGACCGTGGTGTCCGAACGGACGATCCGCGACCAGAACCTGCTGACCCTGCGCGATATCCTGCAGACCGTGCCCGGCATCACCTTCGGGGCCGGCGAAGGCGGCGGCGGCTATGGCGACAGCATCAACTTGCGAGGCTATTCGGCCAACAACGATGTGACCACCGACGGCCTGCGCGACAGCGCCCAGTACAGCCGCACCGACCCGTTCAATCTGCAGCAGATCGAGGTGATCAACGGGGCCAACTCCGTCTACGCGGGCGCCGGGTCCGTGGGCGGTTCGATCAACCTGGTCAGCAAGGCGCCGCGCGCCAGCGACAGCAGCGTCATCAGCGCCGGCGTCGGAACCGACGGTTATGGCCGGGTCACGCTGGACGCCAACCGCCTGATCGGCGACGACATCGCCCTGCGGCTGACCATCATGGCGCACCAGAACGACGCGCCGGGCCGCGACGTCGAGAGTTTCCGTCGCTGGGGCATCGCGCCGTCGATCACTTTCGGGGTGAGCGGCCCGACCCGACTGACGATCTCCTACCTCCATCAGGAGGACGAGAACGTCCCGCAGTACGGTGTGCCCTACGCTTCAAACGCTTTCCTGAACGGGCCGTTGCCGGGCGTCGACCGGTCCAGCTACTACGGCTATCGCAACATCGATACGCAGGAGATCGGTGTCGACAGCCTGACCGTGCGTCTCGTGCATGCGTTCAGCGACAGTCTGTCGGTGACCAACACCGCGCGCTGGCAGCAGGTCACGCAGCTGACCGTGGTCGATCCGCCGCAGGGGGTCTGGTGTCTGGCCGGCGGCCGGAATGCCCAGACAGGCGCGGTCTGCGGAACGCCCGGGGTCTATACGCTGAGCGGCCCGCGCGGAAACCTGCGCGACACGACCAACACGCAGCTGGTCAACCAGACGGACGTCAACGTGAAGTTCGCAACGGGCGGTCTGAAGCACAATCTGGTGCTGGGGCTCTCGATCTCGAGCGAGACCTACGATCTGAGGACCGGTCGGCTGTTCAACAACGCCAACGGTTCGGTCGTCGTCCTGCCGACGATGAGCATCGCCAACCCGAATGACCGCTACACCGGCCCGATCAATTTCCTGGCCAGCGCGGTCAGCGAGGGCGAGCTGGCCAACCAGGCCGTCTACCTGTTCGACACCGTCGAACTGAACGAGCACTGGCAGCTCAACGGCGGCCTTCGCGTCGAGCGGAATGTCGGCGAGTTCATCAACACGCCCTTCACCTACGTCGTGGGAACACCGCCGACCACGGTCGCCGGCGCGACAACAGTCGCCCGAAACGAAGAGACGCTCGCGTCATTCCGGTTGGGCCTCGTCTACAAGCCGTCCGAAAACGCGACCCTCTACATCGCCTACGGCAACACCCGGACGCCGTCGCAGGCGACCGTCAACGGCGGCTGCTCGACCACCGGCGTCAACCAGAACTGCAACGTCGATCCCGAAGAGGGCAAGGTGCTCGAGATCGGCGGCAAGTGGGACGCCCTCAATGGCCGCCTGTCGCTGACCGCCGCCCTGTTCCAGAACGAGCGGACCAATATCCGCCTGAACTCCAATGACCCGGCCATTCCGGTGCAGCAGCTCGACGGCGCCTCGCGGGTTCGCGGCATGGCGCTGGGCGTGGCCGGCCAGCTGACCGACCGCTGGACCCTCCTGGCCAACTACACCTGGCTGGACAGCGAGATCCTGCAGAACATCGCCTCGACGGCCCTGCCGCCGAACGATGTCGACTACACCAGGGGTGACGCCATTCCGATCACGCCGCAGCACGCTTTCAACGTCTGGACGACCTTCATGGTCACCGACAAGGTGATGGTCGGCTATGGCGCGACCTATGCCGGCGACTACGCCTTCGCGCGGGCCAGCGCGACGGCGCCGCTGCTGTACTCTGACGCCTACTGGCTGCACAACGCCGCCGTGACCTGGACCGCGACCGACGACCTGAGCCTCCAGTTGAACATCAAGAACCTGACCGACGAGACGTATTATAACCGCATCCGCTCCAGCAGCGGCTTCGGCTGGGCGACGCCCGGCGACGCCCGGTCGGCGCAGCTAACCCTCAGCTACCGGTTCTGAACCATGATGCTCCAGATCCCCGGCGTGCTGAGCAAGGACGAGGTGACGCGGCTGCGCGGGCTGATCGACGCCGCCGACTGGACGGACGGCAACATCACGTCGGGCTTCCAGTCGGCGCTGGCCAAACAGAACCTTCAGCTGCCCGAAGACTCGGCCGCGGCGCGTGAAGGCGGAGCGATGATCCTGGCGGCGCTGGAGCGCAATCCGCTGTTCATCGCCGGGGCGCTGCCCGCACGGATCTACCCGCCCCTGTTCAACCGCTATGGCATCGGCGACGCCTTCGGCGATCACATCGACAACGCCATCCGCCAAAGCCGCGGTGGTCAGGTGCGCCTCCGCACAGACCTGTCGGCGACCCTCTTCCTGACCGACCCGGACGCCTATGACGGCGGCGAGCTGACGGTCGACGACACCTACGGCGTCCATCAGGTCAAACTCGAGGCCGGGGACATGATCCTGTACCCTGCGTCCAGCCTGCACCGGGTCGAGGCCATCACCCGGGGCGCGCGTGTGTCGTCCTTCTTCTGGATCCAGAGTCTGGTGCGGGATGACGCGAAGCGCGCCCTGCTGTTCGACATGGACCTGGCCATCCAGCGCGCCGCGTCGAGCCTGGGTCAGGGTGACGCGGCGATCGTTTCCCTGACCGGCGCCTACCACAATCTGCTGCGGATGTGGGCCGAACCCTGAGGCCCGTTTCGGGTAAAGATAACGGCGTTATGAATACCTAAAGTTTACGGCTGGCGATCAAGGTCACTGTCGTACAGGGCGGATAACCGTATGGCCGGCGCAAAGACCGGAAGATCAGCAGTCAAGCGCAAGGGGCCCCGGTCGGCCGCGGCGCGCTGGTTTTTCGACAACTCCCTCGACATGTTCGCCGTCGTTAATCGCGACGGCGTCTTCACCGACATCAATGACGCCTGGGAGCGGATCACCGGCTGGCGCCGTGAGGATCTGGTCGGCAAGACCATCTTCGAGTTCCTCCATGAGGACAGCTACGAAGAGGCGCGCGACTCGCGTCGACGGATGAAGCGGGACGGTCACACCGTCAACCAGCTGAAGATCCGCTGCCAGGATGGCCGCTGGATCTGGATCCAGGGTCGCTCGCGCCTCGATCCCAACGACGACATGGTCGGCACCCTGCACGACATCACCGAGACGATGGCGCAGAAGGACGAGCTGGACGCGGCGCGCCGCACCCGCTCGATGCTCTCCGAAGCCGCGGGCATCGGCAGCTGGACCTACGAGCCCTACGGCGACCGGATCGAATGGTCACCTGACATCCTGGCGCTTTGCGGCTGGGATCAATCCGACATTGATACGCCAACGAAGTTCCACGCCATTGTCGACCCGTCGCAGGTCGCGACGGTCGACGAGATCTTTCGACACGGCGTCGAGACCGGCGAGGGTGCGACCATCGAGCACCGCTTCCTCACCCGTGACGGGCGCTGGCTGACCATGCGGGCGACTTTCCGCACCGAACCCCGCGGCCGGGTGTTCGCGCTCAAGGGCATTTCGCAGGACGTCAGCGAACTGGCCGAAGCCCGCGACGCCGCGCGCGACGGCGAGCGGCGCGTCCAGGCGCTGATGGATCAAGCGCGGCTGGACGCCTGGCGGCAGGAGCTGGCGCTGGGCGCCGCCGACGCCGGGGCTTTCGAGATCGACCATGCGGCCCGGACCTTCTGGGCCAGCGAGCAGTTCCACCGCCTGGTGGGGCGTCGCATGACCTATCGGGACATGGCGGTCCCGGTCTGGCCGTTCGTTCATCCTGAAGACCGCGCCCTGGTCCGCGAGACGAACCGGCGCTGGGTGACGGGTGCCGAAAACGTCTCCATGGAGTTCCGCATCCTGCTGCAGGACGGCGAGGAACGCTGGATTCGAACCTCCTACCGCCTTGATCGCCCGAGCCGGAAGGGTATCGGCGTCGTGCAGGACATCGACGCCCGCAAGCGCCAGGAACTGGCGCTTGTCGAGGCGCAGCGGGCCGCCGAGGCCGCGGCCGAAGCCAAGGCGGCCTTCCTGGCCAACATGAGTCACGAGATCCGCACGCCGATGAACGGCGTGCTCGGCGTGCTCCACCTGCTCAAGGGCGAACAGATCAGCGACGGCGGCCAGCGACTGCTGGACGAAGCCCTGTCCTGCGGCGAGATGCTCTCGACCCTGCTCGACGATGTCATCGACTTCGAACGGATCGAGGCCGGTCGGCTGGACCTGGCGGACGAGGTGGTCGACGCCGGCGATCTGGTCCGGAGCGTGTTCGGCCTTCTGGAGCCGCAGGCGAAGGCCAGGGGCCTGTCGCTCAGGCTGGAGGGCGCGGAGGGTCTGGGCTGGGTGCGGACCGATCCGGTGCGGCTGCGCCAATGCCTGTTCAATCTGGTCGGCAACGCGGTCAAATTCACACTGGTCGGCGGCGTGACGCTGCGGTGTTCCAGACCTGCCCCGGGCCGGCTGGCGTTCGACGTCCAGGACACCGGCATTGGCATTCCGTTCGCGGCCCAGGATCGGCTGTTCGAGCGCTTCCATCAGGCTGACGCCTCGACCACGCGCCGGTTCGGCGGGTCCGGGCTCGGGCTGACGATCACGCGCAAGCTGGCCGAGATGATGGGCGGCGAAGTCTCGTTCGAGTCCACGCCCGGCGTCGGTTCGACCTTCCGGATCGAGATCGCCGCAGCCGACTCCGTGGCGAGCGGCGGGACGGCTGTCCCGACCGGCCCGATTCTGGACGGACTGCGGATTCTCGTCGTCGAGGACAACGCCACCAACCGGATGATCGCGGTGAAGATGCTCGAGAGCCTCGGCGCGTCCGCCCAGACGGCCGAGGACGGGGCCACCGGCGTAGCCGCCGCGTCCGCCGGGGCCTTCGACCTGATCCTGATGGACATCCAGATGCCCGGCATGGACGGGCTGGAGGCCTGCCGCCGCATCCGCAGCCAGGGCGGGCCCTGCGCAACGGCGCCGATCATCGCCCTGACCGCCAACGTCCTGGCCCACCAGCGCGATACCTATCTGGCCGCCGGGATGGACGGCGTGGTGGGCAAGCCGATCTCGCCGACCGCGCTGCTGACGGAGATTTCGCGCCTCGCGGGCGGGACCCAGGACGACGCGACGCCGAAGGCCCAGGTCGCCTGACCATCTTCCGCCGGCCGCCGGTCGTGCTAGACCAGCGCAAGGACCGGGGGGACGGCGCGATGACGACGACGACTGAAGACAAGCCTGTATCGATGCGCACGGTGGTGCTGGCGTCCTCCGCCGGCACGGCCTTCGAATGGTACGACTTCTTCGTCTTCGGGACGCTGGCCTCGGTCATCGGCAAGAATTTCTTCGCCGAGCTGGGCGACACCGCCGGGGTTCTGGCGGCGCTGGGCCTGTTCGGCGCGGGCTTCTTCTTCCGGCCGCTGGGCGCGCTGATCTTCGGCCGCATCGGCGACAAGGCGGGCCGCAAGGGCGCCTTCCTGATCACCGTCATCCTGATGGGCGCGGCGACCTTCGCCATCGGCCTGTTGCCGACCTATGCCATGGCCGGGCCGCTGGCGCCGCTGCTGCTGATCCTGATGCGGATCATCCAGGGCACGGCGCTCGGCGGCGAGTACGGCGGGGCGGCCATCTACGTCGCCGAGCATTCCCCGGACGGCAAACGCGGGGCGATGACCGGCTGGATCCAGACATCGGCGGCGTTCGGCCTGCTCGGCGCGCTGGCGGTGATCCTGACGACCCGCACCCTGCTGGGCGAGGACGCCTTCCTGGCCTGGGGCTGGCGCATTCCGTTCCTGGTCTCGGTCGGCCTGCTCGGCGTGTCTATCTTCATGCGGCTGAAGCTGTCGGAGAGCCCGTCGTTCCAGAAGCTCAAGGACGCCGGCGAGCAGTCGAAGCATCCGTTCCGCGAGGCCTTCGGCCAGTGGCGAAACCTCAAGCTGGTGCTGCTGGCGCTGGTGGCGATCATGTTCGCCCAGGGCGCCGTCTGGTACACGACCTTCTTCTATCTGCCGGTGTTCCTCGAGCGGTTCCTCAAGGTCGATCCCAAGACCGTCAACCTGCTGATCATGGCCGCGACAGCGGTCAGCGCGCCGCTCTACGTCTTCTTCGGCTGGCTGTCGGACAGGGTCGGGCGCAAGTGGGTGCTGTTCTTCGGCATGGCCCTGGGCCTGGTCGCCTTCTTCCCGGCCTTCCACCAGATGGCGCTCTACGCCAACCCGGCGCTGGCCGAGGCCGAGCAGCGCATGCCGGTGACCGTGACCGCCGATCCGGCCGCCTGCCACCTGCAGTTCGACCCGGTCGGCAAAGCGGTCTTCACCAGTTCCTGCGACATCGCCAAGAGCGCCCTGGCCAATGCGGGGGTGTCCTATGTCAACAAGGCCGGGCCGGCCGGCGCCCTCGCGCGCGTCGAGGTAGGCTCCGCCGAGGTGGCGTCCGTCGAGGGCGGCGGGCTCGACAAGGCGGCGCTCAAGGCCGCCAAGGCCGGCTTCGAAGCCCGGCTGAAGGCCGCGCTGGCCGCCGCCGACTATCCGGCCAAGGCGGATCCGGCGCGGATGAATCTGCCGGCGCTGTTCGGGATCATCCTGATCTTCGTGGTCGCGGCGACGGCGCTCTACGGGCCGCAGGCTTCGGCGTTGGTCGAGCTGTTCCCGACGCGGGTGCGCTATACGGCGCTGTCGCTGCCCTATCACGTCGGCACCGGCTGGGTCGGCGGCTTCGTGCCGTTCACCGCCTTCGCCATCGTGACGGCCACCGGCAACATCTACGCCGGCCTCTGGTACCCGCTGATCTTCACCCTGATGAGCGTGGTCACGACCTTCTTCCTCTGGCCGGAAACACGCGGGCGACCGCTGGACGACTAGATTTCGCACCAAAAGGGACATGCACGTCGGTGCGTGTCCCTTGCCTGACGGAGGGGACACGTACCGAAGGCGGTACATGTCCCCGCGCGGGGCACGGCTTCGCGGCTTCACGGGTGAGACCCTGTGAAGGTGGGGAGGGCGTGGAACGCGCCGACCTCAGCCGGATGTTTGGTGTAGAGGGGCTGAGAAAGCCGAAGCCGTCGCGCTCCACGAAGTCCGTTATCCGGTGGCCGCCGGTGGGCAGCGCTGTTTGCGCTTAGCCGGCAGAAGC
>JBKJII010000454.1:0-2467 GCA_046598505.1 Caulobacter sp.
TGGTCGTCCTGTAGTCCAGGGCGCTGGCGACCATGGCCAGGCCGATGCCGGTATTGCCCGCGGTGCCCTCGACGATCCGCCCGCCCGGCCGCAGCAGGCCCCTGGCCTCAGCGTCGCGGATGATCTCCAGCGCCGCGCGGTCCTTGACCGACTGGCCGGGATTGAGGAACTCGGCCTTGCCGAGAATCTCGCAGCCAGTCGCCTCGCTGGCGGCCTTCAGGCGGATCAGCGGGGTGTTGCCGATGAGGTCGAGAACGCTGGCGGCTGCAGTCATGGAAGGCTCGGCGCGAGTGGCTGTGGCCCTGTAGATCGTGAGCGCGGTCCGCCGTGCAACCCCAGAATATCTGCAAGCCCGACCAAGCTGTCGTCGCTACGCCTTGCTCAGGCTCAGCTGGATCACATTGGTCCGCTCCGTCCTGAACCCTGCCTCGCAGTAGCTCAGGTAGTAACGCCACATCTTGCGGAAGCGCTCGTCGAAGCCGAGGCGGCGAATGTCGTCCCAGGCCGCCTCGAACCGGCGCGTCCACTCGGCGAGCGTGTCGGCATAATCCTGGCCATAGCGCGGGGCGGCCTGCCAGATCAGGCCCGCCCTGTCCGTCTCCTGTCGCAGCCGCGTCTCGCTGGGCAGCATGCCGCCAGGGAAAATGTATTTCTGGATGAAGTCGGCGTGCCGACGATAGCGGTCGAACAGTTCGTCGCGGATGGTGATGATCTGCAGACCGGCCCGGCCCCCGGGCGACAGAACCTCACGGATCTTGTCGAAATAGGTCGGCCAGTATGCCTCGCCGACGGCCTCGAACATCTCGATTGAGGCGACACGATCGAAGCGGCCCTCGACATCGCGATAGTCGACCAGCCGAATGTCGGCCCTCTCAGACAGGCCTTTCTCAAAGAGTCGTTTCTTCGCAAAATCGTACTGTTCGCGCGAAATGGTAATGCCGGTGACCTTGGCGCCGACCTCGGCGGCCGCGAATTCCGCGAACCCGCCCCAGCCGCAGCCGATTTCCAGCACGCTCTGGCCGGCCTGCAGGTCCATCGACCGGGCCAGGGCGGCGTATTTGTGCCTCTGGGCCTCGTCCAGCGGCTCGCCGGGACGCTGATAGACCGCCGAACTGTAGGTCATGGTCCGGTCAAGCCAGCGCTCATAGAACGGGTTGCCCAGGTCGTAGTGAGCGTGGATGTTCTTCCGGGAACCCTTGCGGTCATTGCGGTTCAGCAGGTGGCTGAGGAAGTTGATCGCCCGCATGACGGGGTTTCCGGACACCAGCGCTTCAAGGCGATCAAAGTTCAGCGCGAAGGCCGACAGAAGCGCCGCTAGGTCTGGTGTTTCCCATTCATCGGCCATGTAGCCTTCGGCGAAGCCGATTGAGCCCGCGGTCAGGCAGCGCCGAATGAAACGGTAGTTACGGACGATCAGGCGGGCGTCCGGGCCCGGCTCGCGACCCCGGCAGAGCACCTCGGTTCCGTCCGGGAGCACCCAGGTGAGGGTTCCCTCGCACCAGTTGTCGGCACAGATGCGGACCGCGGTGCGAAAGACCGCGGGTGCGCTACGCAGGGCGTGCGGTTCCGCGGCGGGGCGGGCGCTCGCGCCTGTCAGGTCCGTGAACGTCATGGCCGCTCCTTTCCGTCCCATCGAAAGTAACATCATTTTTTCCCGTTGCGCGAGAGGAGAGGGACGCACGGCTGACGCCGACGTTGGTTGAGAGAGGGCGGCTAACCAGTGGAATACCCTTGAGGAAAAGCTGGATCGCTTCCCAATGAATGGCTGCGACGACCTTTAAGGTCATCAGCGGCATGCTGAAGAACAGACCCAGCAGTCGCCGGGTCGTCAGCGGCTCGCGGTGCAGGGCGAGAGTCGCGATGAAGTCCGTGTCGCCATCGGGGCCGGACTTGGCGATCTTCAGGTTCAGACGCTCGCCCGGCGGCGTGACGTCGAAGTGATAGGCGCCCTCGACGGCGTAGAAGGGCGAAACGAACAGCTGCTTGTCGGCGACCTGCCGCTGCCAGCCGCGACCTGAGGCCGGCGCGACATAGGCGTGAGTCTGGCCGAATGTGCTGTTGACCTCATAGATCACCGCCTCGAGGTCGCCGGCGGCGTCTTCGACGTAAATCAGCGAGATCGGGTTGAAGACGAAGCCCAGGACGCGCGGAAAGGTCAGCAGGCGAAGGGTGTGCGCCGTCGCCATGACACCGGCCTCGTCCAGACGGGCTTCCACCCACGAGCGCAGGGTTCGGCCATCGCGCCAGCCGTGGTCTCGCTCGTCGACGGACAGCAGGCCGAACCGCCCGCGCCGCAGGGCCCAAAGACCCTTCAGGTCCTCGTCGAGGCGATCCGGGTCCAGCAGCACCTGAAACAGGCTGTAGCGGAACCCGTGCGGCTTCGGCGATAGCCGCTGGTGCCGGGTCTCGCCGACATACAGGGCCGCCGTCATGCGGCGCCCGCCAACGGGGCGGGGGTTTCGTTCAG
>JBKJII010000085.1:0-1037 GCA_046598505.1 Caulobacter sp.
GTCAATGCGCTGGCCCAGTTCTTCTCCCAGTTCGTCATCCAGATCGTCGGTGGGCTGCTCTTGATGGTCGGCGTCCTGATCCTCCTCGCCCGCGAGGATCTGCGCGTCGGCGGGGCGATGACGGTCTTCTCCATTGCGGCGCTCGTCATCCTGCAGGCGACCCGCAACATCGCCGTCGCCCACTTCGAGAAGGAGCGGCAGTCCTGGTCGGAGCTGGCGGGGTTCCTGGAGGAACGGCTCGGGGGCCTTGAGGATATCCGCGCCAATGGCGGCGGCGCCCATGTCATGGCCGGCCACGCCGTCCTTGCCCGCAACAACGTGACCACCGCCGTCGCCGCGGGCCGGCGCGGCATCCTGATCTTCATCACCACCAACACGACCTTCAGCGTCGGCTTCGCCCTGGCCCTCGCTCTCGGCGCCTGGCTCTACCTCCAGCACGCAGTGAGCCTGGGCACGGTCTATCTCGTCTTCCAGTACACGGGCCTTCTGGGCGATCCGCTGGCCCGCATCGGCCAGCAGCTCCAGGGCCTGCAGGCGGCCCAGGCCGGTCTCATCCGTATCCGCCAGCTCCAGGCGATCCAGCCCCAGATCGTCGGCGGCCCCGGCGCCGACTGGACCGACCAGGCGCCGGAGGTGGCCTTCAAGGGCCTGCACTTCGCCTATGACGACCGCGCTCCGGTCCTGAAAGGCGTCGACTTCACCCTCGCGCGCGGTAAGACCCTGGGCCTTCTAGGCCGCACCGGCAGCGGCAAGACCACGCTGACGCGCCTGCTTTTCCGCCTCTATGACCCCACCGCCGGGGCCGTGACCCTGGACGGCCAGGACATCCGCGAGGCGACCCTGGAACAGCTGCGCGGCCGCATCGGCCTCGTCACCCAGGATGTCCAGTTGTTCGATGCTTCGGTCAGGGACAACGCCACCCTGTTCGACCCGTCGATCGCCGACGCCCGCATCGTAGAGGTGATGAACGACATTGGTCTTGGCCCCTGGTTCGCGCGCCTGCCGGAGGGCCTGGACACCATCCTCGCCGGCGCCAG
>JBKJII010000128.1:0-1590 GCA_046598505.1 Caulobacter sp.
GCGCAATGGCGCGGGCCTGCTGGCGCTGGTCAACGCGTTCGACGCTTCGCCGTCAGCGGTTTACGGGCCGGGCGACCACGGCGGCGCCCTGCTGACGCCGACGACACCCGCCCCGGCCGACGCAAGGGTTCAGGTCGGCGCGGTCGGCTCGGTGACCGGCGCCGACTTCGCGCGCTTCCCGGCCGGCGCCATCGGCCGCCTCGCGGAGCCTGCCCTATGACCTGCACGGTCTGGATCGGCAGCAGCCTGCCGCCCATCCGCCGGGGCGGCGAGGACTACTTCGTGCTCGGGGTCGACGACCGACTCTACCTCGTTCGCAACGTCTGTCCGCATCGCGGCGGGCCGCTGAAGTTCGGCCATGTAGACGCGCTGAATCGCATCGTCTGCCCGATGCATCACAACGCCTTTTCCGTCGAAAGCTTGCTGGCCCAGCCGACAACGGTGAAACTGCTCGAGGTTCCGGGGGGAGACACCGATGGCGCAGCATAGGTTTCCGGCCGCACTGATCTTCGAGGACGGCGCGCTGAAGCTGGCCAACCTCGTGACCCTGAGCCGCGCTGTTCTGATCGCGCCGATCATCTGGCTGCTGATGAACGGCCTGCAGACACCGGCGCTGGGCCTCTATGTGCTGGCCGCGCTGACCGACGTGTTCGACGGCTGGATCGCCCGCAACACAGGCCGAGCCTCCCGATATGGCGCGCAGCTGGACGCGGCGGTCGACAACATCTTCTCGCTCGGCATTCTGGTGTTTCTGACCCTGGCCTGGCCGGAAATGGTCCAGCGCCAGATCGTCGCGGTGGTCATCCTGTTCGGCGGGCCGCTGGTCTATCTCGTTGTCTCCTGGGCGATGCGCCGCAAGCTGATGATGTTCCACTTCTGGTCGGCCAAACTCGGGGCCTTCCTGCTGTTCTGTCTGTGGCCGCTGCTGGCCTTCAGCGGGGCTGAGAACCTGATCACCATCATCGCCCTGGTCGTGGGGTTCAGCCGCGTCGAGCAGATCGTCTACATGCTGCGCGGCGGCGAGGACCTGAACGCGCCGCACGGCTTTGGCCCGGTGTCGCCCGCCCAGTCCGCCTGACGCGCGAACCGGCTTCCCCCGACGGGTCCTGATCGCTAGGTTGACCGCTGCATCAGGTAAGGGACCGCGCCCGTCCGACAAGGATCGCGCGGGAGACAGCATGGCGGCGGGTCCGCGCGCGCTGGTCGTGGCTCTGACCATGATGGCGCTGGCGATCTTTGCGGCGGGTACGGCGCGGGCGGCAGGGCCGCAGGTGCTGTCGCCGATGGACGAGCGCGCCTACCGCGAGGCTTTCGCGGCCAGCCAGCGCGGCGACTTTGACGACGCCGACGACGCCATGGGCCGGGTCAAGGACCGGGCGCTGGCCGGTCACCTGTCGCTGCAGAAACTGATGCACCCCACCGCGTGGTCGGCAACCTACGAGGAACTGACCGGCTGGCTGAAAAGCTACGGCGATCTGCCGGGCGCCGAGCGGATCTACGCCCTGGCGATCAAGCGCAAGCCGGGCGCGGCGGGCGATCTCAAGCCGCCGGCCTTCATGGAAGTCACGCGCCTGTGGGGCCGCGTCGAGG
>JBKJII010000249.1:0-1612 GCA_046598505.1 Caulobacter sp.
CGAAGGTTGAGGCGTTCACCGCCACCCCCATGGCCGAGGGTGCGACGTCGTACATCCTGGCCAGGGTCGGCAGGATGGCCTGGGCCGCGAACAGGTCGACAAGGGTCAGGAACCCGATCAGGCCGATAACGACCGAGCGGGTGCGGGATTGGGCGGCGGCGGGCGTCATGGCGAACCAGAGGTTGGGGTTTGAACAACAGGAAAGGGCGTGCGGCGGCGCTGTAGGGGCAGCGACGCCGCACGCCCTGGGTCTGAAGCCGGGGGCATGGCTTCAGGATCGCGGACCGATGGCGGGGATGAGGGTCCGCGAAGGGGTCGACTACATGGCGTCGTCGGTCGCCGGTCCGTCGTTCTTGATGTCCGCGGAGATCAGCACGGCCGGGACCGTGCCGTTGTTGCGCCACCAGTGCGAGATGCCACCGGATTCGCGCGCAACGTCGCCTGTCGGATGCTCGATCGGCGCGGCGCAGTCGCTGCGGTACTCTGTGATGGAGCCTTCGAGCGTCATGATCAGGGCCGGCCGGTCGCCGTGGTTGTGCCAGGGCACGACGCCGCCGGGCTGAACCACCAGGCGGCGAATGCGCAGGCGGCGACCGTCAAGGCCGTCGATTTCCTTGGCCAGGTCGACGAACGCCAGCTCCATGTCAGTGACGCCCTTGGGCATGGCTTCACCCGAAGCGCGGACGCCGGATTGAACCTTGTCGGCGGGGCAGGTCGCGGCCGAGGCGGCCGTGCCGAAGAGGGCGCCGACACCGAGAATGGTGGCGGCGAAGGCCATGCGCACGGGCAGGCCGGAAGCAGATCTGGTCATGAGATGTTCCTGTTTTGGTTGGCTCCGCCCTGCTCCCCCGGATAGCGTTGGTGGGCCAGGGGCGGGGGCGGTGTTTGATGGAATCAGTCTAAAAGCCGCGCCGGCGGGCCGATATTCGCATTCGGTTATCGGTCCGATGCCGGAACGGGATGGTCGTCAGTGTTCGGCGCTGGAGGCGATCGAGGCGGCGACCGTTCTGGCCATGGTAAAGGCAGCGTCCCGGTCGGTGATGCCGTATCGACTGGCCATCCAGCTGAAGTCGGTCCAGGCGACCCAGACCGAGCCGTCGGCTTCCTGCACGACCAGCATTCGAACGGGCCAGTCCAGTCCGGCGTATGGATTGGACGTGAGGAACTGGACCCCAAGCGGCGGGTTGCCGAACAACAGCAGACGCGAAGGCCGCAAAGGCACGCCCGCGCCGGCCGCCAGTTGGCCCTGGTCGGTCTCATCGAAGAACCGGATGCCCTTTGCGGCGATGTCGGCCTTCAGCCGCGCCACGGTCTCGTCGACGCTATAGGCGCTCCGAACGCGGATCACGCCCTGGGCGGCCGACTGGACCGTCGGACTTGTCGCGGCGTCCGCCGACGGGACCATCCCGCCGGCCAACAGGGCGGTCGCAGCCAGCCCCAGGAGTTTCGCATGAAGGCGCATGTCAGTTTCCTTGTTCTGAAGGTTGGTCGATGAGGCGGCCGTCGACCGCCTCGTGCAGGAAGAAGCCCTCAGTGACGTCGATCTCTCGGGTCCAGGGTCGCCGGGCGAGCATGCGGACGGTGTCCGCGTAGCCGGTGTCCCATCGCGTAC
>JBKJII010000321.1:0-6688 GCA_046598505.1 Caulobacter sp.
GAACGCCATGACGCCGGCGACTTCGACACGAAGACGATGGACAGGCTGCAGGCCGCCGCGGGCTGACCGCCGTTCAGGAGTCACGACCCATGACACGCTTGCTGGAGCCGGCCAGACCGGAGGAGGTCGGTCTGTCGTCCGACGGGCTCGACAGGATCGACGCGGCGCTTCAGGACCTCATCGACAGGGGCGTGCTCGCCGGCGCGGTGACGCTGACGGCTCGCCATGGACGAACGGCGCGGGTCAGCACGCTGGGCCTCAAGGACATCGCCGCCGGCGAGCCCTTGCGGCCGGACACCCTGTTCCGCGCCTTCTCGATGACCAAGCCGGTTACCGGCACGGCGATGATGATTCTGTACGACGAGGGGCGCTGGCGACCGGAGGATCCCATCGCCAGGCACCTGCCCGAGTTTGAGGGCGTGCAGGTCTTTGCGGGCCTGGGTGACGACGGCAAGCCGCAGCTTGAGGCCGCCGGCCACGCGCCGACGATGCGGGAGTTGATGACCCACACCGCCGGCTTCGCCTATGGCATCCAGGGCGGCGGCGATGTCGACGGGCTCTATCGCGACGCCGACGTCTGGCGGGCGGAGTCGCTGGCCGAGATGTCCAGAAGGGTCGCCGGCTGTCCGCTCGCCTATCAGCCGGGGTCGCGCTGGCACTACAGCCTGTCGATGGACCTTCAGGGCGCCGTCATCGAACGCCTGACCGGTCAGTCGCTGCCCGACTTCATGCAGGAGCGCCTTTTCGGCCCACTCGGCATGACCGACACGGCGTTTTACACGCCGCCGGACAAGGTCTCGCGCCGTGCGACGCTCTATCTCGGTGGGCCGGGTGGAGGGCTCACGCCGACGCCCAATCCGCTGATGAGGGACATGGAGCACACTCCGGCGGCGGCCTCCGGCGGCGGCGGATTGATCTCCACGGCGCTGGATTACGCCCGCTACGGCCAGTTGCTGCTGAACGGCGGGATATGGGGCGGTCGCCGCATCGTAAGTGCCGACGCGCTCAAGCTACAGATGAGCAACCACCTGGCCGACACGATTCTGGAGCAGGGATTCTTCGTTGGCCACCAGCGCATCAGGCCCGGCTTCGGCTACGGGTTCAACGGCGTGGTGTTCACCGATCCGGTCCAGGCCGGCATTCCGGTCGGCACGGGGACCTATCACTGGGACGGCGCAGCCGGGACCTGGTTCTGGGTCGATCCCGAAAACGACCTGCTGTTTGTCGGCATGATCCAGTTGCTGTCCGCGAACGCGCCACCGGTCCAGGCCATGACCCAGACCCTGATGGCCGACGCGATCGTCCGTTGAGCGATCCGCGTTCTTAACGCTCCGGCGATACAGTTTTACAGCCAGTAATCCAGATGAACGAATCCTGTATTCGCCCTTGAATACAAAGGATTTGCGCAGTTAACCCTGTGTTCAGGCCCATGGGTCTTTTCTGTCTGCATCGGACCCGGACAGAACCGTTCGGGGAGGGTTTGAAGGGAAGAAGACCATGCTTGCGAGCATCGAACACGACGTTCAGGCGACCATGCCGCTGCCGGGCCCGGACTCATCGGGCGACGAGCTGTTCCGCATGGGCCTGCTGTACTCGACCGGTCAGGGCGGCGCGCCGCTCGACTACGTCTCGGCCCACATGCTGTTCAATCTGGCGGCCATGCGCGGATCGGTGGAAGCCAAGATCTACCGCAAGGAACTGAGCGCCGAGATGGATCCGGCCGAAGTCGCCGACGCCCAGCGTCAGGCGCGCCAGTGGCTCGCGGCGGGCTGAAGTCGTCAGTTCGTCGTTCGCCCGTTCAGCGCGTAGCTGAACCCGAGCTGGATCGGCGACACGTCGCGGAACCACTGCTGGACGAACAGTCCGGCCTCCGCGGCGTTGCTGCGGGGCACGAAGACGATGTCGAAGCGGCGCAGGGGCACGAAGTCCGCGCCGCCCGCCGTCTTCATCGCCGACTTGAGATTCACCGTCCGCATCATCGCCTGGCCGCCCGGGCCGCGGCGGATGATCACCACCTGATCGGTCTTGGCCGAGGTCTTGAACCCGCCGGCCTGAATGATCGCCTGCAGACTGTTGATGTCGCCCGGCATGTCATAGACGCCCGGCGTTCCGACTTCGCCACCGACAAACACCTTCAGCGGCGAGGCGGTCTTGATCGTCACCTGCACCTGCGGCCGCAGCAGCTGGCTGGAATAGGCGCGCATCAGCGCCGCCTGGAATTCCGGGATCGTGCGGTCGGCCGCCATCACCGGATCGATCAGCGGCATGGTCACCCTGCCGTCCGGCTGGATCACGATCCCCAGTTTCGACAGCTCCGGCGCCGAGGGCACGGTGATATCGATCTGATCGCCGGGATAGAGCCGGTAGTCCGGCTCCTGATCGGTCCAGTCGGCGTAGCCGATGTTGGGGAAGCTCGATGCCGGCGCCTGCGGCGGTGGCGCGGCGCGTGGCGGACGACGACTGTCGCCGAACGGCCACCAGGCCTGCGCCGGCGTGCCGACGGCCATGGCGGCGGTCAGCATGAGGACGACACGGATCGGGGCGGCGGTGCGCATGACCTGATCGTTAACGGGAATGGGTAACGGAGTGTTAATCGCGCTCCGGCGAGGGTCCGGAACAAGGCGAGAAAGCCCCGGATTCGCATGAGCACGCAAAGCGCCTGGAGGACCGTCCCACACGACCCGTCGGCCCGCGCCGACTGGGCCGGTCGTGCGCGCTATGCTCCGAGTGACTTCGTTACCCTGTTGTGGCGTGAGCGGGGCCTTATGCTGGCGGTGTTTCTGGTCATTTGCCTGGCCGGCCTCGGCTTCGCGATGACGCTGAAAAAGTCCTATTCCGCCAGCTCAAGCATCCTCATCCAGCTCGGCCAGGAATATGTCTATGAGCCCCGGGCGGGGGACGCAGGCCGCGGCGCCGTGCCCGACACCGATTCTCTGGTTCAGTCCGAAGTCGAGATTCTCCAGAGCGGCGCACTGCGTGATCGCGTTATTCGCCGCATCGGGCTGGGCAACCTCTATCCGAATCTGGCGGCCAAGTACGCGGGCGCGTCGCCGGCGGAGAAGGCGCTGATCATGGCCAAGGCCGTCGAGGCCATGGGCAAGAAGCTGACCGTCGGTTCGGCGCCGGACAATCCGGTTGTTCGCGTCGGCTTCGAGCACGACGACCCGGTGATCGCCGCCCGCGTCGTCAACACCCTGCTTGAGGAATACCTGATCTATCGACGCTCGGTGCTGATTCACCCCACCTCGCCGGTGTTCGAGCGCCAGCGCGTGATGTTCGAGGACCAGCTCGGCAAGGCCGACACCGCCTATCAGGACTTCCTCGCCACCAACGATATCGGCGACTTCACCGCCCAGAAAACCGCCGCGACCCAGCTGGTCGGCCAGATCGAGGCCCAGCGCTACGCTGCGGAAATCACCCTGCAGGACCGCCAGGCCCGGTTGCGGACGCTGGACGCCCAGATGACGCAGATCGCGCCGGAGATTGGCCTCTACCGGGACATTGACGCGACAGCCCAGACCCGGCTGGCGGCCCTGCGGCTGCAACGGGAAGAGATGCTGTCCCGCTATCGCGCGGACGCCGATCCCGTCCGTGACGTCGAGGCCCAGATCGCCCAACTCGAAGCCGGCGTCGGCGCGGGCCGCACGACGACGGACGGCGCCCGTCGTTTCGGCGTCAATCCCGTGCACCAGACCCTGCAGACCGAACGCATCCAGACCGCCGCCGAGATCGCGGCGCTGCAGCAGTCCCTCGTCGCCTATGCCGCCCAATCGACCAAGGCGACCAGCCAGCTTCAGCGGCTGGCGGCGCTTGAGCCCCAGTTCCAGGCCTTGAGCATGGACCGCGACGTGCTGCAGACCAGCGTGCGCGACTTCACCGTTCGCGAGCGCCAGGATGAGGCGGCCCGCCAGATCGCCTCTGAAACCAACGACAACATTCGCATCGTCGACCGGGCGACGCCCACGACCCGCGGCACGAGTCTGCGCAAGCCTGTGGTCATGCTGGCCTTCCTGTTCGGGCTGTTCTCGGCGCTCTGCGCGGGCCTTGTCCGGATGTTCCTGCGGCCCGGCCTGCCGACGCGCGCCTCGGCCCAGCGGACGCTCGATCTGCCGGTCCTTGGCATGGCGCCGGTCAAGGCCTACTGAAGCGCGCGCCGCGCCATAGTGTCTCGCCCCTGAGCATGTACGCTCCCAACACACGCGGCGAGGTTCGCGTGATCCTGCAATGGTCTAGTTTGAACCGATTGTACCCGCGGCGATTCGAGCAATGGTGGATCTGAGCGCCGAGATGGCGGAGTTGTGGGCGTCGCTGGGCGGGACGTCGCCCGGACGCGCGCGCTCCGTGCAGTTCGTCGCCGCGCGCCGTGGAGAGGGGACCTCGACGGTCGCCAGGGAGTTCGCCGCCTATGCCGCCACGCGCGCCGGACGCACCGTCTGGCTCGTCGACCTCGACCTGTTCACCTCGCCCCAGCATGCCGCCATCGCGGGCGCGCCGGACATGTACGGGTCTCTGGGCAAGGCGGTCGCGGCCACCCCGGCTGACGGTTCGACCTTCTTCACGGTTCAGCCGCCGACCCTGATGCCCGACGGTGCAGCCGCCCCCGACTCCCGGTTCCTGGTGGCCCATGTGGTCGGCCAGCACCGCTGGTGGGTGACCCGTTTCCGCGCCGACGTGCTCAAGGGCGCCCAGAATGTCCATATCCTGCCCAGCGCCGACTACTGGAATGCACTGAAGCGCCATGCCGACCTGATCGTCGTCGACTGTCCTTCTGCCGACCGGTCACAGTCGGCCCTGACCGTCGCCCCATTCATGGACCAGACGGTGTTGGTCGTGTCCGCCGACCAGCCCGACGTCCAGGCGCCCGCGCGTCTGCGGGACGGCCTGACCGCCGCCGGCGGCCGGGTGGCCGGGGTGTTCTTCAACCGGGCCCAGGTCGAGGCGCCGGGCTTCCTGCGGACCTTCCTGCGGTGACCATTCCCGCCGACGCCTGGCCGCCCGGCGAGGTCGAACGCACGGACCTGACGGACTGGTTCGCCTTCGGCCTCGGCGTCTTCCTGGTGTTGATCTACAGCCAGGCCTGGATCGCGCCGATCTTCGGCGTGCAGATTGACGCAAGCAGTTCGGGCACCGTTCGCAACGTCTATTTCCCGGCCTACGCCGCCGGCATCGCCCTGCTGGCCATGGTGCCGCTCGCGTCCTTCCAGGCGATGCTGCGCCAGCCGTTCCTGATCCTGCTTTTGACCATCGTCGCGGCCTCGACCCTGTGGTCGATCGCGCCGGACGCCACCATCCGCCGCCTGATCGCAGTCTCGGCCACCTCCATCGGGGGGATCGCGCTGGCGTCCCGGTTCCGCTGGTCCAGGCTCGCCGAGGTGCTGGCCGCGACCTACGCCCTGCTGGCGGTGCTCTCGGTGCTCTGGGCGATCCTGCCGCCGCACAACGGCATCATGACCGAGCTGTTCCCGGGCGCATGGCGCGGCCTGTGGAGCGAGAAGAACTCGCTTGGCGGCCACATGGCTATGGCTTTCTCGATTTTCGTCGCGGCGGCCATCCTGAACCCGCGCCGATGGCTGCTATGGGGACTGTTTGCGTTGCTGGCGATGGTGCTGGTTCTGCTCTCGACCTCAAAGACCTCGCTGGTGTCACTGATCCTGGGGGCCGGCGCGATTGGCTTTGTCTGGTTCGCCAAGCGGGGGGCTGTGTCCGGCGTCGCGGCGACCTGGGCGGCGGTTCTGGGTGCGCTGTTGCTGGCAGG
Organism: Caulobacter sp.; assembly: GCA_046598505.1. Lineage (GTDB taxonomy): Bacteria > Pseudomonadota > Alphaproteobacteria > Caulobacterales > Caulobacteraceae > Caulobacter. The sequence goes on from JBKJII010000321.1 coordinate 5,756, forward strand.
ATTCCTGCTGTTCGCCTCCGACGTCTTCCTGGAACTGTTTGGCAAGGACGCCACGCTCACCGGGCGCACGAAGATCTGGGCCGCCGCCATCCGCCAGGCCGAACTTCGGCCGTTGACCGGCTACGGCTACGCCGCTGTATGGGACGACAAATCCGGCTGGGGGCCTTTGGCCTGGATCACCAAGGAAGCCGGGTTCAAGCCCAGCCACGCGCACAACTCCTGGCTCGAGCAATGGCTGGGCATGGGCTACAGCGGTGTCATCGTCTGGGGTCTGCTTTATCTGCAGACCATGTGCGCGGCGATTGCGGCGGTGTTCAGCCGGCCGGGCGCTTACCTGGCCCTGCCATTCCTGGTTATCTACTCGCTGCTGACCCTGACCGAGAGCGTAGCGGTGACCTACAATGACATCCGCTGGGCCATCTTCGTTGCCCTGGCCGTCAAACTGGCCTGGCGCGGGCGCGAGTAGGGATCACAGGTCTTCGTCCGGCCGCCGCTTCCTCGGCTTCGCTCCGGTCCACATCACGCCCGGGTAGCCTTTCAGCGGCTTCAGGGGTTCGCCGGTCCAGGTCCAGTCGGCCATGGCCGGAAGGTTCATGTGATAACGCGGCTCGCGGCCCGTGCGGGTCTTGAACACGGCGCGAGGGATGTTGATCATCTTCGGTGAACGGGCGCGCTCATACAGCATCGGCGTGCCGCAGTGGCCGCAGAAGCTGCGCGTTGTGCCGGCCTCGGCGTCCTCGTAGCGGGTCAGGTCTTCCTCGCCGTCCAGCAGCCGGAAGCGGCTCTTCCAGCTGCCGACCCAGGTGGCGTAGGCCGCGCCGAGCGCACGGCGGCTGGCGTCTGAGTGGTCGTGCCAGGCCCAGACGGCCGGCACGTCGATCTCCAGCCGCACGGCCCCGCAGACGCAGCGGCCCTGGGCCTGCACGGCCGAGC
>JBKJII010000487.1:0-21884 GCA_046598505.1 Caulobacter sp.
CGAGCCGCCAGTCTCCTGGTTGGCCGCCTTGAGTGCGGCCAGCACCTTAGCCTGGGACAGGTTATATGCCCGCAGGCGATCCGGCATCAGGACGACCTGGAATTGCTTGACCATCCCGCCGAGCGATGCCACCTCGGCGACGTTGGGCAGCGATTTGAGTTCGAAGCGCAGGAACCAGTCCTGCAGCGCGCGCAGTTGACTGAGGTCGTGCTGGCCGGTCTTGTCCACCAATGCATACTCGTAGATCCAGCCCACGCCGGTGGCGTCGGGGCCAAGTGCGGGGCGAGCGGTGTCCGGCAGGCGGCTCTGGACCTGATTGAGGTATTCCAGCACCCGGGAGCGGGCCCAGTAGAGGTCGGTCCCGTCCTTGAACAGGACATAGACGAAGCTGTCGCCGAAGAAGGAGTAACCGCGCACGACCTTCGCGCCGGGCACCGACAGCATGGTCGTGGCCAGCGGATAGGTGACCTGGTTCTCGACGATCTGGGGCGCCTGGCCGGGATAGCTGGTCCGGATGACCACCTGCACGTCGGAGAGGTCGGGCAGGGCGTCGACAGGGGTTGCGCGTACGGCCCAGATGCCGCCGCCGATCAGCGCCAGCGCCGCCAGGACGACGAAGAACCGGTTGGCGACTGACCAGCGGATCAGGGCTGCAATCATCGGCCCGGCTCCCGGCTCATCCGGCGCAGGGTCGGACCGGTCGGGGGTCGGTCGAACGCGAAGGTGACACGGTCGCCAACCTTGAAGCCCCGGATCAACGCCGGATCCTCGACGCGGAACAGCATGGTCATGGCCGGCCAGCCCAACGCCGGCACGGGATCATGCGAGAGCGTCGCACCACCTGCAGCGAGCTTCTCAACGCGCCCGACGGTCTCGTAGAGGCTTGGAAGAGCGGTAGCCGTTGGGGCGCCGCCAATGGGGCGGGCAGGAACACTGGCCAGGCTGGCCTCGGAGTCGATCAGGAACTGGCCGGAAGCGACGACCTTTTCGCCCTCGGCGAGACCAGCGAGGATCTCGGTCCGGCCGCCGGCTTCGTCGCCGACCCGAACTTCCGCCGGCTGATAGCGACCGCCCGGCTGCGCCAGCATGACAACAGTTCGCCGTCCGGTACGGATGACGGCCTCGGTAGGAACCAGCAGCGCCAGGCGTCCACCGCCGCCGAACTGCACCGTTGCAAACATGCCGGGCCGCAGGCGGCCGTCCCGATTGGCCAGCTCGATCCGGGCGGTCAGGGTGCGGCTCTCGCCCTGCACCTCCGGCAAGATGGCCGAGACCCGCCCGTTGAAGGTCTGCCCAGGGAAGGCGGTCAGCGTCACCGTCACCGGCCCACCGACCCGAACCTCGCCTGACAGCGCCTCGGGCAGCGCGGCGTTGACCCAGACCGAACCCAGGCCGTTTATTTCCGCCAGGGTCTGGCCACCGACAACGGTCATCCCTGCGCGGACGCCGAGGGTACGGATGACGCCGCCGGTCGGGGTCGATACAGTCACGACCGTCTGCACGCGGCCGGTTCGTTCGACCTGGGCGACCAGTGCGGGAGACATGCCAAGAAAGCCGAGCCGTTGCCGGGCGGCCTGGATCAGCCGGAGGTCTCCGGTTCGGCGCACCGCAAGGAACTCGGTTTGTGCGCCGGCCCATTCGGGAACCAGAATGTCAGCCAACGGCGCGCCGGCAGCGATCACATCCCCTGGGGCGCGGCGGTAGACACGCTGGACGAAGCCGGAGGCGCGCGCCTGGACGATGGCCACATCGCGCTGGTTGAAGTCGACCAGGCCGGTCGTCGTCACCCCGCTGGCCAGCAGGCCGCTCTGCACGGCGACGATGCGGGCGCCGAGGTTCTGGGTGCTGGCGGCATCGATCCGAAGGCCGGCCTGCTGTGTTTCGTCGGCGTATCTGGGGACCAGCTGCATGTCCATGAACGGCGACTTACCCGGCTTTTCGAAGCGTTGGGTCGGGACCATCGGGTCGTACCAGTAGAGCACGTTGCGGCCACCTTCCGCCGGCGTCGCGGTTGCGGCCCCGGGCGGGCCGACCAGCCTGGCGACGCCGTAGCCGCCGGCGCCCGCGACAACCGTCAGGGCGATTGCCCCGGCCAGGATCTGGAACCCCGAAAGTCTGTTCAGGAAGGTCATGGTCCGTCCGTCCCATAGGTGATGGTGATGCGCACTGCGTCGCGGCGGGTTTCCGCCTGGCGGTCGAGCAGGTTGAGCCGGGCCTCGACCAGGCCGGTGAAGGCCGTCAACACGTCGCCCAGACTGGCCGTTCCGGCGGCGTAGCTCGCGGTCTCAAGGTCGGCGCGTTGCTGCGCCAGCGGAAGGCGGGTGTCGCGGGCTCTCATCCAACGCTCATGATGCATGCGGTGGTCGGCGAGATCCCCTTCGAGCTGCGCCAGTAACTGTCGATAGGCGCTTTCCCGCTCCATCCGGCCCCCCAGGGCTTCACGGGTCCGCGCATCGATGATCGGCGCCTGCCTCCGGCTCTGCCGGATGGGCAGTGTGACCGTGATCCCCGCAGAGACCATGTCGCCGAACATCGGGTCGCGGCGCTGGTAGGCCAGCTCCCAGCTCCAGTCGGGTGCGGTGGAGGCCCTGGCGCCCCGCAGGTCGGCATCTGCGCGCTGCACCTGAGCATCGAACACCAGCAGCGTCGGGCTGCGGTCCAGTCCGGCCCGAAGGGCGACGGGATCGACCGCAGGGTCGGGTGACGGGCCGCTCACATCGGCCTCGGGATCGCCGGTCCAGCGCGCCAGGGCAGCGCGGGCGCGGGCAGCGTCGGCGACCAGGCCGCTGCGGCGATCCGCCAACGTCGCCATCCATTCCGCCGAGGCCAGGGTCGTCGCCGGCCGCTCGCCCCGGGCGACACCGGCTGGCGCGGTCTCCAGGACGGGACGAACGGACCGTTCCAGATCGTCCAGAGCCGCCAGCCGCTCGCGGGCAAAGCGGAGATCGACCCAGGCGAGGGCAGTCTCAAGCCGCACGGCTCGGGCTTCTGCGCCCGATTGCGCCTGGGCGACGCCGACCTCCGCGTCGGCGCGGTCGACATCGGCCCGCCGCGCTGCGCCGCTGGGCATGTCCTGCATGATCCCAAACCGGGTCATGGTCATCTCGTCGGCGCCGAACCGCCCCGCCAGAGGTCCCGAAATCGGGAAACTCTCGACCCCGGCTGTCAGCTTTGGATCGGGTAGAGACCCGGCGGCGCGGCCGGCTGAGCGCGCGGCGTCCGTGCGCAGGCTCGCCGCCTTCAGACTGGGCGCGGTCTCCCGGGCGCGATCCAGCGCCTGGTCGAAGGTCAGGGGTTCGGCGTGCGCCGAAGCCGCTGCCGCGCTCGCAATGAGCAATGGCAGCAAAATTCTGGGAGACATGAGCTCCAACTCCTCTGGACGGCGCGCAAGCGCCTTGAGCCGGCGCGCGCACAGCGGCCGGCGGTCAGTCGAGGGTCAGAGGCTTATGGGAGGTCGTAGTGTCCGGTCAGGCGGCCTCGAGAGCAGCATCCGGGTCGGCGTGGTGGCGAGAACCCCGTGGTCGAAGGTGATCGCCAGGACATCGATAGCCGCAGCCGGGAGCGCGGCGGCGCTCGCGAAGCAGGCCATGCCGGGTTTGCAGGGCGCCTTGTGGCCGGGCGCGCCCTTGTCATCGTCACAACAGTCCATGCTCGCGTGGCTCGCGTCCGCGCTGCTCATCTGCATCGGACACGGGTTGGCGGCCGCCATAGCCTGCGCCGACGGCGCGGCGACAAGTGGCAACGCCAGCGCGGCTGTCCACACGAATAACAGGGTCAGGAGCCTGATCAGGCGATGTCCTCCAACCCAACCACAATGCAGCAGACCGGGTTGATCTTCAACCCGGCGTCCAACCGGGGGGCGTCCGCCTGATCCGGTCACAACGAGGCGGCTCTACCACCGGGCCAGACCATGAGTTGCGGACGGCCATCTCGGTTCCAAGGCGACGGAGCAGCCCCCCAGACGCGTCCCTCGACGCCTTCACGTCGATGGATTCGACCCGCACCCGGCCTGCCAATGTCTGGTGATCGCTTCACCTCCGACCCGACCCGTGTGACAGTTCCCTTGGGGATGAAGGGGCGAGCGGCATGGCGATTGAGGTTCCGAACTTCGGCGTTCCTGACGACACACTGATCGCGGTGGCGCTCGGCGCGCTGCTGGCGACGCTGGGCGGGTTCCTGGCGGCCCGCTTCGAGGCCTGGCTGCGGCGGCGCGAGCGGGAGCGGGACGCAGCGCTGCTGCTCGGCGAGATCGTCTTTACCTTCGCCATGGTCCTGAAGATGACTGACGACACCCGCCGGATCGGCGATCCATACGGGCCGATCACGATGCAGATGCTGGCCGGCGCGCGGCGCGAGGCCGACGCCTATGATCGCCATCGGGATCGCCTGCCAGATCTGGCTGATCCCGATCTGCGCATCGGCATGCACAAGCTGATGATCACCCTGACCATGACGCTGGACGGCATGCTGGTGGCGAACACCGAGAGCTTTCCGCAGACCAAGGCGGGCAGGGCGGCCGCCGAGGCGCTGAGGGTCCGCCGCGACGGCGCTTTCGACTTCATCATGGCGTCAATCCCGGCGTTCGACCCGCTGCTGGCGCGGCTGAGCAAGATCGCGCGGATTTCGTTCGACGACCACGAAGCGGTGGTGCGGGCATAGGGCATCGGCCGCCGCTCGTGCAGCCGGGGTCGCGCCGCCTGTAGAAAAACTCTATTGCCTAGTGAGTTGGTAGGATTAAACGCCATTCATAGGGACTGACCATCCCGGCAACAAACCGGAGCCCTGTGCGTTTGCGCAGACGGCTGCAGCATCAGGCCGAGCCGCGACGCGATGATGACCGCCACCGACGCCGCCCTCCTGCCGCCCGCGTCGCGCGCGCGAAAGCCGCTATTCCGGCGACGCAGCGCAATTCCCGGCTTCAGCATCACGCTGGGCGTCACCCTGACAGTGCTGTCCCTGGTCGTGCTGATCCCGCTGACGGCGGTGGTCATCAAGTCCGCTGGACAGACGCCCGAGCAATTCATCGCCGCAGCCTTCTCCGAACGGGCGATGAAGGCCTACCGGCTGACCTTCGGCGCCTCGGCCATCGCGGCGGTGATCAACGGCGTGTTCGGCGTCCTGACGGCCTGGGCGCTGGTTCGCTACAAATTCCCCGGCAAGGCCATCATCAACGCGATCGTCGACCTGCCGTTCGCCCTGCCGACCGCCGTGGCCGGCATCGCGCTGGCGACCCTCTACGCCCCCAACGGCTGGATCGGCGCCCAGCTTGAGCCGCTGGGGATCAAGGCCGCGTACAACCCCGTCGGCGTCGTCATTGCCCTGACCTTCATCGGCCTGCCGTTCGTGGTGCGGACGCTGGAGCCGGTGATGCGCGACCTGCAGGCCGATGTGGAGGAGGCGGCGGCCTCGCTCGGCGCCAACCGGCTGCAGACCATCCTGCGCGTAGTGCTGCCGGCGCTCGCGCCGGCCTGGCTAACCGGATTCGCCCTGGCTTTCGCGCGGGCCGTCGGCGAGTACGGCTCGGTGATCTTCATCGCCGGCAACATGCCCTACAGGTCGGAGATCGCGCCGCTGCTGATCGTCATCCAGCTGGAGCAGTACGAGTACGCGGCGGCGGCCAGCATCGCGGTGGTCATGCTGACGGTCTCCTTCCTCATGCTGCTGGTGATCAACGCCATCCAGGCCTTCGCCCGGAGGTACGGCCAGTGACCGCCCAGGCCCGCAAGTCCACCGAGGATCCCGTCTGGGCTCGCCTGACCATTCTGGCCCTGGTGCTGGGCTTCCTGGTGCTGATCCTGGTCCTGCCGCTGGTCTCGGTGTTCGTCGAAGCCCTGCGCAAGGGCCTGCCGACGGCGCTGGAGGCGATCCAGACCACCGATGCCCTGGCCGCCATCAAACTGACGCTGATCACCGCCGCTATCACCGTGCCGTTCAACGCCCTCTTCGGCCTCTGCGCCGCCTGGGCCATCGCCAAGCACGAATTCCCGGGCAAGGCCTTCCTGATCACCCTGATTGACCTGCCGTTCTCGGTCTCGCCGGTCGTCGCCGGCCTGGTCTATGTGCTGGTGTTCGGCGCCCAGGGCTGGTTCGGCAACGGTCTCATCGACCACGACATCAAGATCATCTTCGCCATTCCCGGCATCGTCCTGGCGACCATCTTCGTGACCTTTCCTTTCGTCGCGCGCGAGTTGATCCCGCTGATGCAGGAGCAGGGGACCGACGAGGAGGAAGCCGCTGTCTCGCTCGGCGCGTCCGGCCTGCGTACGTTCTGGAGCGTGACCACGCCCAACGTGCGCTGGGGTCTGCTGTACGGGGTGCTGCTGTGCAACGCCCGGGCGATGGGCGAATTCGGCGCCGTGTCGGTGGTCAGCGGCCACATCCGCGGCCTGACCAACACCATGCCGCTGCATGTCGAGATCCTCTACAACGAGTATGACTTCGTCGGCGCCTTCGCCGTGGCGGCGCTGCTCTGCCTGCTGGCGGTGGTGACCCTGGTGCTGAAAAGTCTGCTCGAACTGGCCCAGCCGGGCCGCAATACCGCGCACTGACCGGAGCCGTTCCGCCCCCATGACCATCTCGATCCGATCCGTGGAGAAGTCGTTCGCCCGCTTTCCGGCGCTGAACGACGTCAGTCTCGACATCGCGCCCGGCGAGCTTCTTGCGCTGCTCGGACCGTCGGGCTCGGGCAAGACGACGCTGCTGCGCGCCATCGCCGGCCTGGAATATCCGGACGCGGGGCAGGTTCTGTTCGATGGCGAGGACGTGACCTATGCCAGCGCCGCCAGCCGGCGGGTCGGCTTCGTGTTCCAGCAGTATGCGCTGTTCAAGCATATGACCGTGGAGCGAAACGTCGCCTTCGGTCTGGATGTCCGCAAGGGCAAGGCCAGGCCGCCCAAGGCCGAGATCGCCCGTCAGGTCGATGAGCTGCTGAAGCTGGTCGAACTGGGCGGGCTGTCGAAGCGCTATCCGTCGCAGCTGTCCGGCGGCCAGCGCCAGCGGGTCGCGCTGGCCCGGGCGCTGGCCGTTACGCCACGCGTGCTGTTGCTCGACGAGCCGTTCGGCGCCCTCGACGCCACCGTGCGCAAGTCTCTGCGCAAGGAACTGCGCCGCATCCACGACGCGACGGGCGTCACCACCATCTTCGTGACACATGACCAGGAAGAGGCGCTCGACCTCGCCGACCGTGTCGCCATCCTCAATCAGGGTCGCATCGAACAGGTCGGCACGCCGGGCGAGGTGCACGACAACCCGGCCAACGCTTTCGTCTGTGGCTTCGTCGGTGAGGCGAACCGCTTCGAGGGCGTGGTGAAGGCCAGCCGGTTCAGCGCCGGCGACATCGCGCTGCAGGCGGCCGGCGTCGCTGACGGCCCCGCGGTCGCGTTCGTTCGGCCCTACGACCTCGTGCTGGACGGACAGGGTTTCACGGCGACCGTCACCCGCGTCGGCATCGACGGCGCGCTCGCCCACGTCGATCTCGTCACGGCCGACGGCCTGCGGTTCGAGGCCCAGGTCTCGCGGGAGCAGGGCCGGTCGCTGGCCATCGGGTCCGTGGTCCATGCGGCAGCGCGGGTGGCGCACGTGTTCCGGGCATAAAGAGTAGCTCCGGCGTTATCGCGGAACGGGTCGGGCGCGCAGGCCGACGACTTCCCCCGCCACGCCTATTGCTGCTGCTGCTGCTGCTCCTGCTGCCGCCGGGCGTCGTCGCTCGACCGTCTCCGTCCCCCCGGGAAGGTCGGTCGGGCCATGCGCAGGAATTCCGGTTCGGCGATCGCGGCCTTGGCGCGTGAGACCGCCACCGCGACCGACAGGTGGCTGTCGGTTTCGCCCTTGTAGACCCCCAGGGACGGCGGCACGTCGGCGTAGTCCCGGCCGATGGCCACGGCGACATGGCGCTCACCGGTCAGCATGTTGTTGGTCGGATCGAACCCGGTCCAGCGCAGCGTCGGCAGGAAGGCCTCGACCCAGGCGTGGGTCGCGTCCGGGTCCGACCGGTCGCCGGCCTGCCGGTCGGTGAACAGATAGCCGGAGACGTAGCGGGTCGGGATGCCCCAGCCCCGGCAGATGGCCGTCATGATGTGGGCGAAGTCCTGGCAGACCCCGCGGCCGACGCCGAGCGCCAGGTCGATCGGGCTGTCCGCCGTGGTCACGCCCGGCGCGTAGTCGAAGGACGCGTAGAGCGCCTCGTTCAACGCCCGCAGCGCCGTAAGGGGGTCCCTGTGAAGCAGTTTGTCGAGGTTCTTTTCCTGCACGAAGGTGTCCAGCGCCGGGGACGGCGTTGCGAACCCGTGCGGCCGCAGGAAGTCGAAACATTCCCCCCGCACGAAATCGCTCTTCAGCCGGTCCCATTCGCCCATGTCCAGCGCGTCGGGCAGGACCGGGTCGGGCTGGGTCTCGACGGCCGAGCGCGCCTCGATACGCAGGTTGTCGTGCGATTGCGGGACGTCGAAATGGTAGACCGCGTTGCCGAAGCTGTCGGCGTAGGAGAACACCTGCGCGCGGGGATCGAGGTCCAGCTCGAAGCTGATCAGTCGCTGGCGGGCGCTCTTCTGGGGCTGCATGCGCAGCTCCATGACGCTTTCCCGGACCGGGCGCTCGTAGTGGTACTGGGTGACGTGCCGGACTTCCAAAAGCATGCGCGGCCTCAGGCGAAGTGTGACGCGGTTCGCCGCCCGGAGGCCGCGCCGACTGTATGATGTGCGCACGCCCGGGCACAAAACCGGCATCCACTTTTGTTGGGCGTGCTCACGCTGGCAACTTCATCTCGAGGGAGTAGGCCACGAAGGTGTCGAAGATGGCGTCGTGGATGCGGGCGCACTCGCCGATGACCGTCGCCAGCAGCGCGCTGGCGCCCACCGACTCCAGTTCGTCGACGTCGGCATACTGCAGGCGGGCCTTGAGCCGGCCGGCCAGGCGTTCGGGGGTCGCGAGGCCGCCCGATTCGACGTGTCGCGACACGCCCACGAGATGCTCCTCGATCCGGGTGGTCGCGAACCGGATCGAGCGCGGGAACTCCTCGTCGAAGACCAGGAACTCGAGGATGTGCCGGGGCTCGATCTCGGCCGTGTAGCGCCGCAGGTAGGGTTCCAGCGCGCAGCCCATCCGCAGCAGGCTCATCAGCGCGATCCGGTCGGTGACGTTGCTGCCGCGCCGGTCGCCGAAACAGACCTCCAGCAGCCGGGCGATCAGCTGCGACCGCTCCAGATAGGCGCCGAGCATCAGGAATCGCCAGCCTTCGCCGTGGCTCATGGTGGCGTCGGCCGCGCCCTTGAACTGGTGCAGGTCGGCGATGATGTCGTGCAGATAGGCTGACGAGCCGCTCTCGAAGACGCCCGCCGCGCCGTCGCTGGTGATCCGCAGATAGAGCAGGTTGAGCCGCTCCCAGGTTTCGGTGGTGATCTGGTCGCGCACCTGACGGGCATTCTCGCGGGCCAGGGACAGGGAGATGACCACTGAATTGGGGTCCTCCTTGTCGAACACCAGCGACTTGGCCGCCTCATAGGTCCGTGCGGCGCGGGCCATGTCGGGATCGCCGACGGCGGACAGCGCGATATAGGCCGTCTGGGCGGCAGCGTCGGACCGGTCCAGGGTGGCGTTGAGCATCACGTCGGCCAGCCGCGAGAAGTGCTCGGCCCGCTCCAGATAGCGGCCGATCCAGTAGAGGCTGTCAGCCACCCGCGCGAGCATCATGGCAGGGTTTCCTCGCTGTCATCATCGGCGAGGATCCAGGTGTCCTTCGAACCACCGCCCTGGCTGGAGTTGACCACCAGAGATCCGCGCCGCAGCGCCACGCGGGTCAGGGCGCCGGGCGTTACCACGATCTTCTCGCCGGACAGGATGAACGGACGCAGGTCCACGTGCCGGGGTTCGATCCGCCCGTCGATCAGGCAGGGCGCCGTCGACAGCTGGATGGTCGGTTGGGCGATGTAGTTGGCCGGATCGGCCTTGAGCGCTTCGGCGAAGGTCTCGCGTTCCTTCCGCGAGACATGCGGGCCGACCAGCATGCCGTAGCCGCCCGACGCGCCGACGGCCTTGACCACCAGCTTGTCCAGATTGGCCAGCACATGGCTGAGCTGGGCCGGCTCGCGGCAGAGAAAGGTCTCGATGTTGGGCAGGATGGCGTCTTCGCCCAGGTAGTATTTGATGATGTCCGGCACGTAGGCGTAGACGGCCTTGTCGTCGGCGACGCCGGTGCCTGGGGCGTTGCACATGACCACGTTGCCGGCGCGATAGGCGTTGAACAGTCCCGCGACGCCCAGGCCCGAGTCCCGCCGGAAGGTGAGGGGATCGATGAAATCGTCGTCGACCCGGCGATAGATCACGTCCACCCGGCGCAGGCCGGTGGTGGTGCGCATGTAGACCATGTTCTCGTGCACCACGAGGTCGCGGCCCTCGACCAGGGGCGCGCCCATCAGGCGGGCGAGGTAGGCGTGTTCGTAGTAGGCGCTGTTGTAGACTCCGGGGGTCAGCACCACGACCTGCGGCTCCGGGCGCCAGTCGGGCGCCATGCTCTTGAGCGTCGCCAGCAGCAGGTCGGGATAGCGCTCGACCGGCCTCACATTGGCCGCCCGGAAGGTGCCGGGGAAGGTCCGCTTGGCCGCGTCGCGGTTGGCCAGCATGTAGGACACGCCCGACGGCACCCGCAGATTGTCCTCGAGAACGGCGAACGCCCCGTCCTCGCCCCGGATCAGGTCCGATCCGCAGACGTTGGCGTAGGCCTTGTGCGGCACATAGAGGTGCTGCATTTCGCGCCGGTACGACGGGGCGCCGAGCACCAGTTCGCGCGGCACGACCCCGTCCATCAGGATTTTCTGCTCGCCGTAGATGTCGTCGAGGAACATGTTCAGCGCGCGCAGGCGCTGGATCAGGCCGGTCTCGATCTGATTCCACTCGCCGGAGGGAATGATCCGCGGCACCAGGTCAGTGGGGATGATCCGTTCGGTCGTGGTTTCGGCGCCGTAGACCGTAAAGGTAATGCCCTGCAGCAGGAACGAGCGCTCCAGCGTCTTCTGACGATCCGCCAGCGCTTCGGGCGACAGGGTGGTCAGACGCGTGTGAACTGCGCCGTAGTGGTCCCGCACGTCGCCACCGACCTGGTACATTTCGTCGAACGCCAGACCCGGAAGGTAGGCGTCCTCGGTGATCGGCAAGCCCGGGGGCAGGTCGGTATCTTTCACGCTCGCGACGGTCACGCCCGGGTCCGTTTCTTTGTCGGCCTGAACGGCCTCTTCACGGTTCATTCCTAACGCTCTTCGCAAGACGCCGGGCGCGTTTCGGACTGAGTCGCTGTCCGAAGCCTCGACTGCCCGGCATTTGTGCAACTTTCTTGGCCCATGCAAAGGGCTGGATGGCGTGACAGTCGCAACGGGCCCGACTAAACGGGACATGGGGCGCAGACAGAGGAAGACAGTTTGGCGCCTGCGCGCATCGCCCTGGCCGTTTCGACCCTCGCTGCGCTGACCGCGCTGGCGGGTCCGGTGCTGGCGCAGACCCCCAAGGCGTCGGTCCAGGGCGTGACCGATTCCGAGTTGCGCGAGGCCATCGAACGCGCGGTCGGTGAAGCCAAGTCCACGCCCCAGACCCGTTTCGAAGCCCGCCGCCGCGCCCGTGACGCCGCCGATGACGCCATCGCGGCGCTGCGCACCCAGGGCTACTACGACTACGAGGTCCAGCCGGACGTCATCGATCCTGACCAGGACGACAGTGGCCAGCCGCCGCGCGCGATCCTCGTGATCAAGCCTGGCCCACGGTCGCGGTTCGCGGGGGCGGGCATCGAATGGATCGGCGAAGATCCGCAGCCTGAAGTGATTATCGCCGCCGAGCAGGCCATGGCCCTTCGTCGTGGCGCTGCGGGCAAGGCTGCCGACGTCTTTGCCGCCGAGGGCAGGATCGTCGCGGCAATCCAGAAGCGCGGCTATGCCGACGCCGAGCCCGGCGCCCGCGAAGTCGTCGTCGATCATGCGGACCACACGGTTCGACCGACCTTCCGTATCGTCGCCGGCGAGCGGGTGATGATGGATGGCGTCACGGTCGATCCCGCGGGTCGAACCAATCCGGCCTGGGTCAAGTCGCTGGCCCCCTGGAAGGCGGGCGACATCTATGATCCCGAGCAGGTGGCCGAGCTTGAGCGGCGACTGCTCGACACAGGTGTCTATGATTCCGTTTCGGTGTCCTTGCAGCCCGGTGACAAGGCAGATGCTGAAGGCCGTCGGCCGGTGCTGGTCGCCCTGGCTGACCGTCCGATGCGCACACTGGAAATCAGCGCCGGCTATTCGACCAGCGAAGGCGCCGGCTTCGACCTGCGCCGCACGCGCTACAACCAGCTCGGCCGCGCTGACACCCGCACCTACACCCTGCGCGCCGCCGAGCTCGAGCAGCGGTTCGAGGTCAAGCTGACGCTGCCCCATTGGCGCCGGCCGCAACAGACCCTGACGATCGTCGCGGGCGTCTACAACGAGCTGACCGACGCCTACGACGCCATGGGCTTTCTCGCCACCGGCGACATCACCCGCCGGTTCGGCAAGACCTCCTACATCACCGCCGGCCTGTCCTTTGACGCCAGCCGAAGCGCTGAAAAGACGCAGATCAACAACGCAGTCATTCGGGGCGCCGAGCGCGACATCCTCACGACCTCCGTCCTGGCCGCCGTGGCGCTCGACCGCTCGGACGACCCCCTCGATCCGACGCGGGGCTGGCGTGTCGAGGCGCGGGCGGAGCCCACGGTGGCCCTGGGCGACCTGCAGGCCCTGTATCTGCGGGTCCAGGGGCAGGGTTCGGCCTACCTGCCGCTCGACGAAGACGCGCGGACCGTACTGGCCGGACGAATCAAGGTCGGCTCGATCGTCGGCGCGCTGCTCGACGATGTGTCCGCGCCTCGCCGATTCTACGCCGGCGGTGGCGGGTCTGTGCGCGGCTATGGCTGGCAGGCCATCGGCCCGCGCCTTGCCGACAACACGCCGCAGGGCGGCCTGTCGCTGTTCGAGGCCTCGTTCGAGGTGCGTCACAAGCTGACGGACCGCTGGGGTGTCGTGGGCTTTATCGACGCCGGCGCCATCGGCACGGACGCCTATCCCCAGGGCGACGACTTCGGCGTCGGCGTGGGCCTTGGCGTGCGCTATGACCTGGGCTTCGGGCCGATCCGGGCCGACATCGCCGTGCCGCTGGACAAGCGCGAGGGTGACGCCGGTTTCCAGATCTACATCAGCATCGGACAGGCGTTTTGAGCGAGACCGCGCCCCCGCCCGCCGAGACGCCGCGCCGCCGTTGGCTGCCCAGCAGCGGCCCGGGCTGGATCATGCTGGCGTCGATGCTGGCGGTGCTGCTGGTCGCGGGCGTAGGCCTGTTCACCCGCTTTGGCATCAACACCGTACCGGGCCTGATGTTCGTGGAGGCCCGCGCCAACGGCCTGAAGCTGGGCCGGTACGGCAAGCTGAAGATCGAAGGGCTGCATGGAGATATCTGGCGCAACTTCACCGTTCGCCACCTGACCATCAGTGACGAAAAGGGCGTCTGGCTCGACGCCGACAACGTGGTCGTCGTCTGGCGCTACCAGGAACTGTTCCTGCGACGGTTCCATGCCGACAGCCTGGCCGCCGGTCAGGTTCGTATTCTTCGCCGCCCGACGCTGACGCCAAAGACGGTGTCTCGCAGCCTGCCGGTCTCGATCAACATCGAAAAGGCCCGGCTGGTTGTCGAGACCCTGCCGGCCTTCAGCATTGAGCGTGGCCTGTTCGACGTCGTCGGTTCACTGGACGTCGTCCGAAAGGGGCCGGCCCATGTGCGGGCGGGGATCGGCAGTCGCCTGCATGCCGGCGACAGCGTCGGCCTGGCCATCGACACGGGCAAGGGCAAGCCGCTCGCCGTGGTCGTCAACGCCGCCGAAGCCAACGGCGGGGCCATCGCCGGTTCGCTGGGGCTTCCGGCTGACCGGCCGTTTTCCTTGAGGGTCCGGGCCGGCGGCGCGGTCGGGGCCGGCCGCTTCACCCTGTTGGCGGCGTCAGGAACAAGTGTGCCAATGCAGGCTGCGGGCGCCTGGGACAAGGCGGGTGGCTCGGCCAGCGGACGCATCTCACTCACCGCCTCGACCCTGACGACGCGATACGCCCACCGCTTCGGCGACGAGGTGCGCTTCAATATCGCCGGGACCAGGGTCAAGAGCGGCCTCTACGCTCTGGATGGTCGGGCCCACAGCGCGACGTTGTCCGTGGCGATCAAGGGCGATGCCGACGTCGGCAAGCGCGTGACGGGCCCCGGCGGCGTGGCCGTGAATCTCTCGACAACGGCGCTGGACCGCGTCGCGACCAGCGCTATCAGCGGCTCGGCCCGCTCGCAGGGCCGTTTCACCGCAGACGCCGGAGGGTGGAGCTACGCGGGCAGCGTGGCGGCCTCAAACTTCAAGGCCATTGGCTACGGTCTTGCGCAGGTGAGCGGTCCCGTGACCGTCGCCCGCCGGAAGGGCGAACTCACGGTTCAGTCCACGCTGACCGGGGCAGGCGGGTCCGGAAAAGGCTATCTGGCGGCCCTCCTGGGCCCCCGGCCGGTTGCGGATGTCCAGTACGCGCGGCTGGCCGACGGCCGGCAGCTGATCCGTCGCCTCAAGGCGACCGGCGCCGGCCTCAAGCTCGACGCCACGGGCGAGCGCACTCTGCTCGGGGGGCTGTCCTTCAAGGGCGACGCGCAGCTGACCAACCTGACGGCCGTACGGCCGGGGTCAAAGGGGACCGCCACCGCCGGCTGGTCGGCCTCACAGCCGGGTTCCGGCAAACCCTGGACCGTGACGGTCGACGGCAAGGGCGCGGGCTTCGCCACCGGACTGGCCGAACTCGACCGCCTGCTCGGCGCCGCCCCGCGCTTCAAGGGCAAGGCCGATATCAAGGGTGGCCAGTTTTCCGTCCAGTCCGCCGAGCTCAACGGCGCCTTGGCCTCGGCGCGCGCGGCAGGTCTGATCGGCCCGGCCGGCGCGCTGAAGCTCACCCTCGACTGGTCCGCGAAGGGTCCGTTCCACGCCGGTCCGGTCGAAGTCGCAGGCGACGCCAAGGGGACCGGCGCGATCAGCGGCACGGTCTCGGCGCCGCGAGCGGATCTGATCGCCGACTTCGCGTCGGTCGCGGTCCCGCGCATGACGCTGACCGGCGCGCATATGGTGCTCAGTTTCCTGCGCGGCCCGAACGGAACCGACGGCGCGGTCGCCATTACAGCGGGCAGTGAGTATGGCCCGGCTCGCGCCCGCACCAGCTTCAACTTCGCTGACGGCGGTCTGGACCTGTCCGACCTCGACGCCGACGCCGGGGGCGTCAAGGCGACGGGCGCGCTGTCGCTGCGCCGCGGCCGCCCTTCTACGGCCGACCTGATCCTGGCCATCGGCCCGGGCGCGGTCTTGACGGAAGGCAATGTCAGCGGCTCGGCGCGCATCATCGACGCTGCCGGCGGGCCACGGGCGACGCTCAATCTGACGGCGCGCAACGCTGCCCTTCGTGGCGCGAGCGGCCTGCGGTTCTCGTCAGCGACTGTCACGGCGGACGGTCCCCTCGACCGGCTGCCAGTGACCATCGACGGGCGCGGCGCCTATGGATCCAACAGCTGGCGCTTCAAGGGCTCGGGCTTCTTCGCCCAGCGCGGCGACAGCACCGGCCTCGCCCTGGACGGGGACGGAAAGTTCGGCACAGCCGAGTTCCGCACCCTGGAAACCGCCCGGATCGGCTTCGGCGGCGGTCAGAAATTCGCCGACCTCAAGCTCGACGTCGAAGGCGGCAAGGCCTCGATCAGCCTGCGCACGGATGGAGACGCCGCTGATCTTCGCGCCAGCCTGAGCGGCGTCTCGCTGGGTGCGCTCAACGAGGATCTGGCCGGCCAGTTCGACGGAGAACTGGCGCTTCAGGGGCGCGGCGGGAGGCTGTCCGGCAGTCTCGACGCCAGCCTGCGGGGCGCACGGGCGCGCGGCGCGGGCAAGGCCGTCTCCGTTGACGGCGAGGTCAAGGCGGTGCTGGCCGACACCACCCTGACCATCAACGGCACAGCCACCAACGCCGGCGGCCTGAAGTCCGCCGTCAGCCTGGTTCTGCCGGTCGAAGCCTCGGCGGCCCCGTTCCATCTGGCCATCGCCCGGCAGCAGGGGATGAGCGGAAAGTTCATGGCCGAGGGCGAGATCAAACCGCTCTGGGATCTGCTGGTCGGCGGCGAACGTAGCGTTTCCGGCGAAGTCTCGATGGCCGGCACCATCGGCGGCAGCCTCGCCGACCCCCGTCTGGCCGGTCAGGCCAATCTCAAGGGCGGCACGTTCGAAGACGGCGCCATCGGCCTGAAACTGCGCGACCTGGTGCTCACAGCCTACCTCGCCGATAAGGCGATCGACGTTTCCGGCTTTACCGCCACCGACGGTCGCGGCGGCAAACTGGAAGGCGGCGGCCGCATCAGTCTGTTGCGCGACGGCCTGAGTTCATTCCGCCTGCTGCTGAGCGACTTCCGGCTGATCGAGAACGACGCGGTCACGGCCATCGCCTCCGGTGAGACGACGATCAACCGGGCGGCCGACGGCAGGGTGCAGGTGTCGGGCGCCCTGACCATCGACCGGGCGACCGTAGCCGCCAATCCGCCGACGCCCAGCGGCGTCGTGCCGATGGAGGTGGTCGAGATCAACCGGCCCGACAGCGGTGAGGCCGAGGTGCTGGCCGAACCGACCCGCGGCCTCGTCGTCGCCCTCGACGTCAGCCTGAAGGCCGCGCGTGGCATTTTCGTCGAGGGGCGTGGGCTGGACGCCGAACTTTCGCTGGACGCCCATGTCGGCGGCACCACGGCGAAGCCCGTGCTCGACGGTGTGGCCAGGATTGTCCGCGGCGAATACGATTTCGCGGGCAAGCGGTTCGAGTTTGACCAGCGCGGCGCGGTGTATCTGGCGACGTCGCCCGAACGTATCCGTCTCGACCTGACTGCGACCCGGGACGATCCGGCCCTGACCGCGGTGATCCGCGTGCGCGGCACGGCGGCCAAGCCTGAGATCACCCTGACCTCGAGTCCGGTCCTGCCCAACGACGAGATCCTGTCGCGCATCCTGTTCGGCTCCTCGGCTTCCCAGTTGTCGCCGCTGGAAGCCGCCCAGCTGGCGTCGGCGCTGGCGGCGCTGGCCGGCGGCGGCGGCTTTGACGTCATCGGCAACCTGAAGAACTTCGCCGGCCTCGACCGGCTGGTGTTCGCCGGCGGCGGGGCTTCCGGCGCAATGACCATCGCCGGCGGAAAATACCTGACCGACGACGTCTATCTCGAAATCATCGGCGGCGGCCGCGACGGCCCGGCGGCCCAGGTCGAGTGGCGGGTGAAGCGCAACCTGTCGATCATCTCCCGCCTGCAGGGCGAGGGCGGTGGCAAGCTGTCGGTCCGCTGGCGGCGGGACTACTAGAGACTGTCGAAACCCACATTGTCATCCCGGACGCCCCGAAGGGACGATCCGGGACCCAGATGAAATCCCAGCACCCGAGTTGAAGCCAAATCTGGGTCCCGGCTCTTCGCTTCGCTCCGGCCGGGATGACATCTGTATATGGTGAGCGGTTCGCAAGCGATGCCGCCCACCACAGGGGGTTCACCTTCCGTCATCGCGCGGCTATCAAGGGGGCCCGGTGACTCCCGTCTTGCGCCATTCCGGCGGGTCGCCTCTTCGAAACACGCGTCGACACTCGTCCGCGGCAATGGCGTCGGTAAAGCTGGATTGAGCCCGCCGATGCGCCTGTCACCAGAAGAATCGACTGTCCTGAACCTGCTCGGCGAACAGGGGTTTCTGTTGGTCGACCGCGCCGTCGGCTGGTGCGCCGTCAACTCCGGCAGTCGCAATGTTGCGGGCCTCGTGACCACCGTCGGCATCCTGAGCGACGTCTTCGCGGCGCTGCCGGGCGACCTGGTCCAACGACCGCTGGCCCCGTCCATCGAAATCGCCGCCGATGGTCGCGAGAAGGAGCAGGTCCACACTCCGGCCGTCGCCGTGACCGTTCGGCCCGAGGCTCCGGTGCAGGTGGTTCTGACCGGCCACTACGACACCGTCTTCCCTGCGGAGAGCCCGTTCCAGGCGGTGGTGACGCGGGCTGACGGCGCCCTGAACGGCCCGGGCATCGCGGACATGAAGGGCGGTATCAGCGTGATCCTGGCCGCGCTGCAGGCCTTCGAGACCCATCCCGACCATGCCA
This sequence comes from Caulobacter sp., assembly GCA_046598505.1. Taxonomy (GTDB): domain Bacteria; phylum Pseudomonadota; class Alphaproteobacteria; order Caulobacterales; family Caulobacteraceae; genus Caulobacter. The sequence continues at coordinate 18,168 of JBKJII010000487.1, forward strand.
AGGTCGGCTATCGCGTCCTCCTGTCACCGGACGAGGAAATCGGTTCGCTGGCCTCCGGGCCAGTGCTGGCCGAGTTCGGGCGGCTGGGCCACATCGGCCTGACCTACGAACCCTCCATGCTGCCCGACGGGACGCTGGCCAGCGAGCGCAAGGGTTCGGGCAACTTCCACATTCGCGTCACCGGGCGCACCGCCCATGCCGGCCGGGCCTTCAACGAGGGCCGCAACGCCATCACCGCCGCCGCCCGGATCGCCGGCGCGCTGGACGCCCTGAACGGCCATCGCGACGGGGTGACCCTGAACATCGCGAAGATCGACGGCGGTTCGCCGCTGAATGTGGTGCCCGACATCGCCGTCGTCCGGTTCAATGTCCGCTTCCCCGACGCGGACGCCGCCGCCTGGCTCGAGGCCGGCATCGCCACCGCCATGACGGTCGGGGAGGGGGACGGCCTGGCCGTCAGCCTGCACGGCGGCTTCACGCGCCCGGCCAAGCCGTTCAACGCCGCCCAGACGGCCCTGTTCGGCAAGGTGCAGGAGGTCGGCGGCCTGCTCGGCCAGCCGATTGCCTGGAAGCCGTCGGGCGGCGTCTGCGAGGGCAACAACCTGTTCGCGGTCGGCCTGCCCAACGTCGATACGCTCGGCGTGCGCGGCGGCGACATCCACAGCGACAACGAGTTCGCCTGGCCCGACAGCTTCGCCGAACGCGCGCAGCTGTCGACGCTGATCCTGATGAAACTGGCGTCGGGCGAGATCGACGCGCGGGGCATTCGCGCCCTGATGGAGTCCCGTTGATGCTGGTCGTCCGCCCCGCCGTTCCTGCCGACTACGACCAGCTGATGGAGCTGGCCGTCCTGTCCGGCCGCGGCTTCACCAGTCTGCCGGAAGACGAGCCGACCCTGCGCGCGCGCCTCGACCTCTCGGCGGCCAGCTTCGCCGGCGCCGTCGCCGCGCCGGAATCCTGGTTCACCCTGATGCTGGAAGACACCGAGACCGGCGGCATCGACGGGGTGGCCGGGGTTAAGGCCAGCGTCGGCCTCAAGCGGCCGTTCTTCTCGTTCCGCGTCGTCACCCTGGCCCAGTCGTCGCCGACGCTGGAGATGCGCTTCGACCACCAGGCGCTTGTGCTGGTCAACGAATGCGCCGGCTGGTCCGAGGTCGGCTCACTGTTCCTGCGGCCCGAGAAGCGCAAGGGCGGCGCCGGCCGGCTGCTGGCGCAGTCGCGCTACATGCTGATCGGCATCGAGCCGCAGCGCTTCGCCGAAATGGTGCTGGCCGAGCTTCGCGGCTGGTTCGACGACGACGGCGGCTGTCCGTTCTGGGATGACGTGGCGAGCAAGTTCTTCAACCTGGCCTTCGACGAGGCCGACCTGATGAGCGCCTCGACCAATGGCCAGTTCATTCTCGATCTGGCGCCGCGCCATCCGATCTATTCGGGCCTGCTGCCGGACGCGGCGCGCAAGGCCATCGGTCGCGTGCATCGTGACGGTGAGGCCGCGCGGGCCATGCTGGAACGCGAAGGCTTCCGCTATCAGGGCCTGGTTGACCTGTTCGACGCCGGCCCGACCATGGGCGCGCCACGGGACGACATCCGCACGGTGAAGGACGCCCGCCGCCTGACGGTGCGGGTTGGCGAGGATGCGTTCGGCGAGATGGCGCTGGTCTCGACGCACGACATCGCCAAGTTTCGCGCCGTGCGCGCGCCCGTGCTGGTCGACGGTGACGCCGCCGTGCTGTCGCGCCAGGCGGCCGAGGTTCTGGGCGTTCGCGACGGCGATCTGGTGAAGGTGAAGGCATGAGCCGCGGTCTCTACATCAACGGTCAGTGGACGGGCGGCCATGGCCCCGCGCTGACCTCGATCGATCCGGCGACGGGCGAACTCGTCTGGCAGGCCGCGACAACCACGGCCGATGACGTCGCCAGAGCGGTGGCCGCCGCGCGCGCCGCCTTCCAGGACTGGGCCGACCAGCCGCGCGAGGAACGGATCGCGGTCATGCGCCGCTACAAGGCCGCGCTCGAAGTCCGCAAGGCGGCCTTCGCCGAGGCCCTTTCTCGCGAAACCGGCAAGGCGCTGTGGGAAACCACGGCCGAGATCGGCTCGATGATGGCCAAGGTCGACGCCTCGATCGCCGCCTATGACGAGCGGACGGGGACCCGGGAATCCGCCATGCCGTTCGGCCGCGCCGTGCTGCGCCACCGGGCGCATGGCGTGATGGCTGTGCTCGGCCCGTTCAACTTCCCCGGCCACCTGCCCAACGGCCATATCGTCCCGGCGCTGCTGGCGGGCGACACGATCGTCTTCAAGCCGTCGGAAGAGACCCCCATGGCCGGCGAGCTGCTGGTCGAGGCGCTTGAGGCCGCCGGTCTGCCCAAGGGCGTGGTCAATCTGGTCCAGGGCGGTCGCGAGACCGGCGCGGCCCTGATCGAGCAGGAGATCGACGGGTTGCTGTTCACCGGCTCGGCCGCCGCCGGCAGCCATTTCCGCCGTGTCTTCGCCGATCGGCCGGACGTGATCCTGGCGCTGGAGCTGGGCGGCAACAATCCGCTGGTCGTCTGGGATGTCACCGATGCCGAGGCCGCCGCCGCCCTGGTCATCCAGTCGGCCTTCATCACCACCGGCCAGCGCTGTTCCTGCGCCCGCCGGCTGATCGTGCCGGAGGGCGATGAGGGTCAGGCTGTCATCGATGCGGTCGCTGCCCTGTCCGACCGGCTGATCGCCGGCGCCTGGAACAGCACGCCGGAGCCGTTCATGGGCCCCCTGATTTCCGCCCGCGCCGGCCGCATGGCTCGCGACGCAGCGGCGCTTTTCGAGGGAACCGTGATCCGTCAGGCCCGCGCCATCGACGGCCTCAGCGAAGCCTTCATCACGCCGGGCATCATCGATGTCAGCCACCACGAAACGCCGGACGAGGAGATCTTCGCGCCGGTGCTGCAGGTGCGCCGCGCAGCGACCTTCGACGGGGCTCTCGCGCTGGCCAACGCCACCCGTTACGGCCTGTCCGCCGGCCTGATCAGCGACGATCCGGCCCGCTGGCTCCGCTTCCAGCAGCGCATCCGCGCCGGGGTCGTGAACCTCAATCGCCCGACCACGGGCGCGGCCGGCTCGGCCCCCTTCGGTGGTCTCGGCGCCTCCGGCAACCACCGCCCCAGCGCCTACTACGCGGCTGATTACTGCGCCTATCCGGTGGCCAGCTTCGAGGCCGACGCGGTGGTGCAGACAGTGAGCGAGATCAAGGGGCTGCGGGGATGATCGCCGCCCAAGTCGCTCCCTCCCGGGGGAGCTGTCGCCGCGCAGCGGTGATTGAGGGGGGCCATCGGCTTGCATGCTCGCCCCCCTCCGTCTCGGCTTCGCCGAGCCACCTCCCCCCGGGGGGAGGGACTGGATCGTGACCCACGCCCTCGAAGCCAACTGTGACGGCCTGGTCGGGCCGACCCACAGCTTCGCCGGCCTCGCGCCCGGCAACCTGGCCAGCGAGATCAACAAGGGCGATCCCTCGAACCCGCGCTCGGCGGTGCTGGAGGGGCTGTCGAAGATGCGGCTGCTGGCGGACCTCGGTCTGCCCCAGTTCGTCCTGCCGCCGCATGAGCGGCCGGACGTCGGGTTCCTGCGTCAAATCGGGTTTGCTGGAACCGACGCCGCCATCATCGAGACGGCCGCGAAGCAGGCGCCGGAGCTGCTCAACACGGCCTGTTCCGCCTCGCCCATGTGGGCCGCCAACGC
>JBKJII010000480.1:0-15740 GCA_046598505.1 Caulobacter sp.
TCCCGTCCGCAGACAACCCGCCGACCCCGACGAAGGCGCAGTCGACCCGCACTCCGACGATCGCTGCGATGACATCGACGCCGAAGGTCGCCTCGTCGTCGGGATCGACCTCGCCGCCGAGCATTGTGACGCGCAAGCCGGCCCGCACCAGAAGCTGGGCATTGGCGAGAGAGGTGGTGTAGATCGTCAGCCCGCGCCGCCCGGCGCGGGCGAGCGCCACGCTCAGCGCTAAGATGGTGGTTCCCGAATCGAGCAGGACGACCATGCCGTCCGCGATCTGCGCCACCGCGCACGCCGCGATCGCCGCTTTCCCGGCGACATTCGCGTCCTGCCGCACCGCGTAGGGCGCTTCCCGGCTGTCGCGCTTCAGCGCGCCGCCATGGACGATCTCGACATAACCCTGCGCCGCCAGCAGCTTCAGGTCGCGCCGGATGGTCTCATGCGAGACGTCGAAGCGCGTCGCCAGCGCCTCGACGCTGACCGATCGGACGGCGCCGATCTGCTTCAGGATCTCGTGATGGCGCTGGATGGCGAGCGGGCGGGACATGTCCGTCCGTCCTAGCGCAGAATGCGCCAGGAGGCACCCCGGCCGGCCTTGCGCTCAGCGCTGGGTGAAGAAGGTCAGCAGCACCTTGCCCTTCTCGCCGATCAGGCAGAGGAAGCGGCGCGGCTTGTCGGAGCGGTCGGTGCGCAGATAGGCCTCGCCCATGATGATGCGGGTGATCGGCGTATCCTCGACGCTGGTCTCGGCGGTCGCGATCGTCGTGCCGTCCTCGTCGATATAGATGTCCTTGATCTCGGGCTCGCGGGCCGAAAGCGTGTTCAACGCGGTGGCCTTGCAGGCCGCGATCTCGGGCGAGGCGGTCTTTTCGACAGGCGCCGGCGTCGCCTGGGCGAAGGCTGGTGTCACGAGCGGGGCCGAGAGCAGGAGGGTCGAAGTCAGCAGGGCGGAGGCGGTCAGGCGCATCGTCGGATACTCGCGTTGAGGTCAAGGCTCAACGCGCGAGAAGGGCGGCGGTTCAAACTGCGGTGTTGCGCGCCTACAGCCCCAGCTTCTTCTTGCGCTGGCCGAGCGTCCGCAACCGCAGCGCGTTCAGCTTGGTGGAGCCGGCCGCGTCACGCTGGTCATAGGCGACGGCGCCTTCCTCGAAGGTGACGAGGTCCTGGTCGTACAGGCTGTAGCGGCTCTCACGGCCGATGATGCTGACGTTGCCCTTGTAGAGCTTGACCCGCACCCGGCCGGTGACCTTGGCCTGGCTGTAGTCGATCGCCGCCTGCAGCATCTCGCGCTCGGGCGTGAACCAGAAGCCGTTGTAGACCAGCGATGCGTACTTCGGCATCAGCTCGTCCTTCAGGTGCATGGCCCCGCGGTCGAGCGTGATCGACTCGATGCCGCGGTGGGCGGCGAGCAGGATCGTGCCGCCGGGGGTCTCGTAGACGCCGCGCGACTTCATGCCGACGAAGCGGTTCTCGACGAGGTCCAGTCGGCCGACGCCGTTGTCGTGGCCGAGCTCGTTGAGTTTGGTCAGCAGGGCCGCGGGTGACAGGGCCACGCCGTCGATGGCGACCGGGTCGCCCTTCTCGAAATCCAGGGTGAAGACGTGCGGCTTGTCCGGCGCGTCCTCGGGCGCGAGGGTGCGCATGTGGACGAACTCGGGCGCCTCGACGGCCGGGTCCTCGAGGACCTTGCCCTCGGAAGAGCTGTGCAGAAGGTTGGCGTCGACGCTGAACGGGGCCTCGCCGCGCTTGTCCTTGGCGATCTGGATCTGGTGCTGCTCGGCGAACTCCAGCAGGGCCTCGCGGCTCTTGAAGTCCCATTCCCGCCAGGGCGCGATGACCGTGATGTCGGGCTCCAGGCCATAGTAGCCGAGCTCGAACCGGACCTGGTCGTTGCCCTTGCCGGTGGCGCCGTGGCTGACCGCGTCGGCGCCCACCATGCGGGCGATCTCGATCTGCTTCTTGGCGATCAGCGGCCGGGCGATGGAGGTGCCGAGCAGGTACTGGCCCTCGTAGACCGTATTGGCGCGGAACATCGGGAAGACGAAGTCGCGCACGAACTCCTCGCGCACGTCCTCGATGAAGATGTTCTCCGGCTTGACGCCGGCCGCCAGGGCCTTGGCGCGCGCGGGCTCGATTTCCTCGCCCTGGCCGAGATCGGCGGTGAAGGTCACGACCTCCGCCCCGTATTCGGTCTGCAGCCACTTGAGGATGATCGAGGTGTCGAGGCCGCCCGAATAGGCGAGGACGACCTTCTTGACGGACTTCTGGGCGGGCACGGGCGGGCTTCCTGGCAGAGGGGGTAGGACGGCGCGTTCAAGGGCGCCGGGGAGCCGGGGTCAAGACTTGAGTTGACCTTCGGCCTCGAGCGTCAGCAGGGCGCGTCGGATCTGGCTCATGTGCAGCACCGCCATCAGCGGGGCGAGGGTCAGCCGAACGCCCAGGGCGATCAGCGCCCCCTGGGCATCGAGGCCCGGCGCGCGGCTCTCGAATTTCAGCCAGATGCCGGCGGCGATGGCCAGGGCGGGGACCAGCCAGAGCGCCGCCAGACGATGCACCCGCGTCGTCGCGGCCTCGCCCTTCCAGGCCACGGGCACCTGCGTCCCGGCCGGGACCCTTTTCCAGGCGCTCCAGGACAGGGAACACATCAGGGCCAGACCCATGATCCAGAAGGCGTCGCCGATGATGGAGAGGGTGTGGATCATCGGATCAGACCGTCACCTGCGCCCCGAGCTCCACCACACGGCCTGGCGGGATCTTGAAGAAGTCCGTCGGGTTGGCGGCGTTGCGCATCAGGAAGATGAACACCTTGTCCTGCCAGAGCGGCATGCCGCTGTGGGCCGAGGCGATCACCGAGCGGCGGCCGAGGAAGAAGCTGGTGGCCATGATGTCGAACTTCAGCCCCTGCTGCTTGCGCAGCAGCGCCAGCGCCTTGGGCACGTTCGGCGTCTCCATGAAGCCGTAGGTGATGATCAGCTTCTTGAAGTCGTCGTTGACCAGCTCGATGCGCACGCGGTCGGCGTCACTGACCCGCGGCGTCTCGGCCGTGCGCACGGTGGCGATGACGTTCTTCTCGTGCAGCACCTTGTTGTGCTTGAGATTGTGCATCAGGGCGACCGGGGTCATGTCCGGGTCGCTGGTCAGGAAGATGGCCGTGCCGGGCGCGCGGTGCGGCGGCCGGGCCTTGAGGATGTCGATCAGGTCGGTCAGCGGCACCGAGTCCCGCCGCGTCTTGTCGGTGAGGATCTGGGCGCCCTTGGTCCAGGTCCACATGACCAGCACCAGCACCCCGCCGAACACCAGCGGCATCCAGGCCCCGTCGGGGATCTTCAGCAGGTTGGAAGAGATGAAGGTCAGGTCGAGCAGGACCAGCGGCACCAGCAGCGCCAGCGTCGCCGCCCAGCTCCACTTCCAGGCCGCCCGCACGATGACGAAGGCCAGCAGGGTGTCGACCAGCATCGAGCCCGTCACCGCGATGCCGTAGGCCGAGGCCAGGGCGTGCGAGTTGCGGAAGCTGAACAGCAGCACCAGAACGCCGATCATCAGCATGGTGTTGACCTGCGGCACGAAGATCTGGCCGGCCTGGGTCTCGGAGGTGCGGCGGATGTCGATGCGCGGCAGCAGGCCCAGCTGCACCGCCTGTTGCGTCACCGAGAAGGCGCCGGTGATCACGGCCTGGCTGGCGATGACGGTGGCGCAGGCGCCGAGGATCAGCACCGGCCAGTAGGCGAACTGCGGCACCATCTCCCAGAAGGGATTATGGCGGGCGGCCGGGTGGGCGAGGATGAAGGCGCCCTGGCCCAGGTAGTTCAGCGCCAGGCAGGGGAAGACCACCACCAGCCACGAGGCGCGGATCGGCCCTTTGCCGAAGTGGCCCATGTCGGCGTAGAGCGCCTCGGCCCCGGTCACGGCCAGGAACACGCTGCCCAGGATGACGAAGCCCAGAAACCCGTTCTCGAACAGGAAGCGCAGGCCGAACCACGGGTTGAAGGCGGCGAAGATCCGCAGGTTCTCGCCCAGGTGATAGAGGCCCAGCGCCCCCAGGATCAGAAACCAGACCAGGGTGATCGGCCCGAAGAAGGCGGCCACCTTGTGGGTGCCCCGCGACTGGACCATGAACAGCGCCACCAGGATCACCGCCGAGATCGGCAGGATGTAAGGCTCCACGCGGACCCCCATGCCCGGCGCGTCCTTCAGGCCTTCCATGGCGGACAGGACCGAGATGGCCGGGGTGATCACGCCGTCGCCATAGAACAGCGCCGCGCCGATCACGCCGAGGAAGAAAACGGCGGCCGACCGCTTGCCGGTGGTCTTGGTCAGGGTCCGGCGGGCCAGGGCCATCAGCGCCAGGGTGCCGCCTTCGCCCTTGTTGTCGGCCCGCATCAGCAGGATCACGTATTTGACCGTCACGATCAGGAACAGCGCCCAGATCACCAGCGAAACGACGCCCAGAACCGCATGCTCGGTCGAGGCGCTGGTCTTCGAATGGGCCAGGGCCTCGCGCATCGCATAGAGCGGGCTGGTGCCGATATCGCCGAACACCACACCGATCGAGCCGAGCGCCAGCGCCCAGAAACTCTGGGCGCTGTGACCATCTGAAGAGGGGTTTGGACTCGGGTTCGGCGCCGCCGAAGCAGAAGCGGGCGCGCCAGGGGCTTCGGAAGCCATCAGATCCCTCCGGGATCACGGCGGGAAAGTCCCGTCGCCCAGTCCCTAGCGAGTGCGGCGCGGGCGATACACCCAATCCGCACGGGGTTCAATGCGCTGCCGCAAGGTCGGTTCTACGATTTTCGTGGCGCACGGCCCCCGCCTTTCCTACCTTTCAGCCTGAACCATGTCAGACAGCCAGAAATTCCCCGTCGCGGCCCACGCCCTGGCCTATCTCGCCCACAAACAGGCGACGACGGCGGAGCGCGCCATTTCGAGCGCGGAGCTGGCCGCCTCGATGCCGACAAACCCTGTCGTGGTAAGGCGTGTGACGGCCATGCTGGCCCGCGCCGGCCTGATCGACACCCGCGCCGGAGCCGGCGGCGGCGCCTGGTTGAAGGTCGATCCCGAGACCATCAGCCTCGATGTGGTGCTCAAGGCCGTCGGCGGCTGCACCCACCTGGGCGTCGCCCCGCCGGGCGCCAAGGGCTGTCCGGTTGGTGAAATGATTCCTGAAGCGGTCAGCGCGGCCATCGTCGCCGCCGACTCCGCCGCCTCCGAGCGGCTGTCCCGCATCATGGTCGCCGATCTTCTGAAGGCGCCCGCAGGAAATCTGTGACATCTATTGTTGCTGATCCCTTGCGGCGCGCGCTGGATTCCCATAAGTAACTGTCACTGACACAGTTTCTTTTGAGGAGGCCGGCATGGCCCGCATCGCAATCGCCTACCACTCCGGCTACGGCCACACAGAGGTCCTCGCCAACAGCATCGCCGACGGTGTCCGCCAGACCGGCGCTGAAGCCGTCCTGCTGAAGATCGAAAGCCCGAGCCAGGACTTCGACCCCCTGCTCGACGAAATTGGCCGCTCCGACGCGGTGATCTTCGGCTCGCCGACCTATATGGGCGACGTCTCCGGTCCGTTCAAAATGTTCGCCGATGCGACCTCCAAGGCCTGGTTCACCCAGGCCTGGAAGGACAAGCTGGCCGCCGGCTTTACGGTTTCGCACAGCTTCTCCGGCGACAAGCTGCATACGCTGCAGAGCCTGTCGGTGCTGGCCGCCCAGCACGGCATGGTCTGGATCGGCCAGGGCGAAGCCGCCCCGGCCGTCACCGCTGCGGAGCGCGGGCCCGACAGCGTCAACCGCGTCGGCGCCTTCCTGGGCCTCGCCGCCCAGGCCGATAACCTTGCGCCGGACGTCTCGCCGCCGGCCGGCGAGCACCTGACGGCCCGCCTTCTGGGCGAGCGTGTCGGCAAGGCGGCCCTGCGCTGGGCGCGCGGCATTGAAAATGACTTGGCGCAGGCGGCCTGACGCCGCTTGACCGGGTCGGCGGGCGGGCCAATCTAGGGGTCCCAGTTCCTCGAGGGTCCGCCCGCATGGCTCGCCGCCTTGCGCTGGTGACCGGCGCTTCCGCCGGCATCGGCGCCGCTTTCGCCCGCATCTACGCCAGCCACGGCTATGACGTGGCCCTGACCGCCCGCCGCGCCGACCGGCTGGAAACCCTCGCCGGCGAGATCCGCCTGCGCTTCGGCGTGGAGGCCCTGGTCATCACCGCCGACCTGGCCGAACCCGGCGCCAGCGACGCGGTGTTGGCAGAAATCGAATCCCACGGCCGGGTGGTCGACGCCCTGATCAACAATGCCGGCTACGGCCTGCCGGGCGCCTACGCCGACACCCAGTGGCCCGACCAGCGCGGCATGCTGCAGGTCATGCTGATCGCGGTCTCCGAACTGACCCACAAGGTTCTGCCGGGCATGGTCGAGCGGAAGTTCGGCCGCATCGTCAACGTCGCCTCGCTGGCGGGCCTGCTGCCAGGGTCGGCCGGCCACACCCTGTATGCGGCGATCAAGAGCTTCCTGGTCAAATTCTCCCAGAGCCTGCATCTCGAGAACCAGGCCACCGGCGTGCATGTTACGGCCCTCTGCCCCGGCTTCACCTTCTCCGAATTCCACGACATCAACGCCACCCGGGCCCAGATCACCCAGTCGACGCCGGAATGGCTGTGGCTGGGCGCAGATGAGGTCGCGGCGACGGGCTACGAGGCGGCCGAGGCCAACCGGCCCGTCTGCGTCACCGGCGCGCCGAACAAGGCCATCGCGGCCATCGCCAAGCTTCTGCCGGACGACTGGGCCCTGGCCCTGATGGCCAGCCAGGGCAGCCGCTTCCGCAAGGTCTGACGCCCCTTCCTCTCCCCCAGGGAGAGGGGGACCATGCGGAGCATGGTGGAGAGGGAGGCGCCGGTGGTCGATGTCCGGAGGAGCGGCGCTTCAGCGACCAACAGCCGTTCATCCCTCTCCGACCCGGCGCTGCCGGGCCACCTCTGCCTCCGGGAGAGGAAAGTCCGGCCGTTCTACTTCTCCGCCGCGTAGGGCGCCGAGACATCCGTCTTGATGATCACACCGCGCGCGGTGTCGGCCACGCCGATGATCACGAACTGCACCGCCATAGCGCAGAGGATCAGGCCCAGCACCCGCACGATGATGGTCATGCCGATCCGGCCCAGCAGGCGCGAGATCAGCGGCGTGAGCCAGAAGCAGATCATGGTCAGGACGGAGACCGCCGCGATGACTCCGATGCCGGCGACAAAGCCCTGGATGCCCAGCGCCTTGGCCTCACTGGCGTAGATGACCACGGTCGAGATGGCGCCCGGGCCGATCAGCAGCGGCATGGCGAACGGCACGACCAGCCGCTCGAACCGGCGGCGGGCGTAGGCGCGCGGCCCCTCGGCCACGGCCCCCTCGGCGGCGTCGGCGAACATCGCGGTGAAATCGTCCCGCGCCATCTCCAGCCCCATCAGGAACAGGATCACCCCGCCGGCGATGCGGAAGGCCGGCAGCGAGATGCCGAAGAACTCCAGCAGCGACAGGCCGGTGAAGAAGAAGAAGCTCATGAACAGGAAGGCGAACAACGCGATGTAAACGGCCACCCAGCGACGGCCCGCCGCGATGGCGCCGGCCGTCGCCGCCGCGAACACCGGCACGTTGCCGATCGGGTCCAGCAGGGCGAACAGGGCGACGAAGAAGTTGACGGCGTATTCGGAGGGGGTCATTCAGCGGTCTTAGCCCAAATCACCCGCAATTGCGCCTCCCCGAGAGGCGGGAGCCCACGCATGTCCGCCGACCCGCGCCTGATCATTCCGCTCGACCTGCCCAGCCGCGCGGAGGCCGAGGCGATGGTCGAGACGCTCGGCGACGCGGTCATCTTTTACAAGATCGGCCTGCAGATGCTGGCGGTCGGCGGCATGGACATGGCGCGCGACCTGAAGGCCCGCGGCCGGCAGGTGTTCCTCGACTGGAAGCTGCACGACATCGGCGCGACGGTCGAGAAGGCCACGGCGGCCATCGTCGGCTCGGGCGCCTGCGACCTGCTGACGGTCCACGCCCAGCCCCAGGTTCTGGCGGCGGCGGTCAAGGGCCGCGGCAGCGACAGGCAGGCGAAGATCCTCGGCGTCACAGTCCTGACCAGCCTCAGCGGCCAGGACCTGGCCGAGATCGGCTACGGCATGGGCGTCGAGCAGCTGGTCGAGCGTCGCATCCGCCAGGCGATCGACGCGGGCGCCGACGGCGTGGTCGCCAGTCCGCACGAGGCGGCGCTGGCGCGAAGGATCGGCGGCCCGGACTTCCTGGTGGTGACGCCGGGCGTTCGGTCGGACTGGGCCGGCAAGGATGATCAGGCGCGGGCCGCGACACCGCTGGAAGCCCTGCGGTCCGGCGCCAGCCATCTGGTCTGCGGCCGCCCCGTCACCGCCGCCGCTGATCCCCGGGCCGCCGCACTGCGCATCGTCTCGGAAATGTCAGCGCTCTAGCCTTTATCTGGTCGCGCGTCCTACCCGATAGCCGGTTCCCACTTGTCGGAACGCGCTCTAGTGGCAGCCGCACCCGCCGCCGCCCTTGTGCGGCGGGGGGCGGTGGGGCGGCGGGCGATGGCCGTAGCCGCCCTTGCCGCCGACGCTGACACGGGCGCTTGCACTGGCGCTGGCCCAGGACGAGGCATAGGCCCCGGCCCCGGCATAGCCGCCGCCCCCACCGCCGCCGCCCGCGTAATACTCGGGCCCGACGCCGCCCCCACCGTAGAAGAAGCCGTCATTCAGATGGACCTCGCCACAGGCCGGCGGATAGCCGGGCGGGGGCGGCATGCAGGGCGGAGGGGGCGGATAGCCGCCGCAACCGCCACAGGAGGCGTGGCCGCCTGACGGAGGATAGCCGGCCCCGGGCGGATACCCGCAGCCGCCACCGCAGGGCGGATAGCTGGTCGGCGGCGGGGCGGGATAGCCGCCGCATCCACCGCACGGGCCTGTTTCCAGGATAACCATGTAGCCCTGCTGCGGCGGATAGCCCTGTTGGGGCGGCATGGGCTGGGGCGACGGATAGCCGCCCGTCTGGCAGCAGGCGCCATAGGCGGGTGGGTAGGACGACCCGGGCGACGGCGCCGGGTAGGAGGCCTGGGGCGGAGCCGGCATGTAGGCCTGCTGGGCGTAGCCCTGTTGCGAATAGCCTTGCTGGGCGTAGCCCTGGGCCGGGTAGGCGCCCTGTGGAGGCTGTGCGACCGGATAGGCCGGCGCGGCCGAGCCGCTGCCATAGGCGTAGCCCGGCGTGGCGGAACCGTACTCTCCGACCGGGACATAGCCCTGGTCCGGACCATAGCCCGGGGCATAGGCGGCCTGGGGCGCGGGCCGGGGTGCGGGAGCCTCATAGGCCGCGGCGGCCCGCGCCAGCGCCAGCAGGCTGACGACGGCCATCGCAATCCGGACAATCCACTTGATCATGGCCGTCTCCAGCGCCTTGAAGCGGGAAACCTACGGCCGGGACAAGTCCGGAGCGAACCCTTGCCCCCGTTGGGCGAGGCGCTCGTGGTTAAACTTCGCGCGTCACGGACAGGGCGGCGACTAGAAGTCGCTGGCCAGTCCCTTGCGTTCCCAGTCGCCATACCGCGTCGGCTCGGGCCCGGCGGGGCCGCCCTCTTCCGGCGGCAGGTCGTTCGCGGGCGCGGCGGCGCGGCGAGCGGCCGCCTCCTCAAGCGCCCGGCGCGCAGCCGGCGTCAGGACCGCGTCGGGGTTGGCGCCGGGTGGCCGGTCGGGGTTCTGCTGCTCGTCCATCTGTTCACTATAGCAGAGGGATCGGCCCCGACTTGATCGTTTGATCGAACGCTGGTTTTCTGAAGTCAGCCCCGGTTGAAAGGGGCGCCTGCGATTCTGGGGGAACTGAAAAATGCCTCGCGTATCCACCGCCTTCTTCACCATCGCCGTGCTCTGCGGCCTCACCGGCATGATCTGGGGCAGCTACATGGGGGCGACCCATGACCACGCCATGATGCCCGCTCATGCGCACCTGAACCTGCTGGGCTGGGTGACCCTGTCAATCATGGGCGGCTTCTACGCCCTGCCCGGCGCGCCGAAGGCCGGCACGCTCGCCTGGGTCAATTTCGTGCTGTCCACGCTGGGCGCGGTTCTGATGGCGGTGCTGTTGCCGCAGGTGTTGATGCAGAAGATGTCCGGCCAGATCATGACGGCCGCGGAGATCCCCGCGATCCTCGGCATGATCTGCTTCCTGATCAGCGTCATCTCCAGCGGCCGCAAGCCGACGGCGTGACCCTGCTCTTGCGTCGCGCGCCCGGACGGGGCACGGGGCGCGGATGAGCGAACCTGAAGACATCGGCCTGCCCGCGCGGGAGGCCGCCGCCCAGTTCCTGGAAGCAGCCCTGTCGCGGCGCGCCGGGCTGGATGAGGCCCTGTCCACGGCGGCGGGCCGCGGCCTCGCGCCGCGCGACCGCGCCTTTGCCCGGGCCCTGACGATGGCGACCCTACGCCGGCTGGGCACGATCGACCGCGCATTGGCCCCAAAGCTCCAGCGCGAGCCGCCGGAACGTGTGCGGACCCTGTTGCGGCTGGGCATGACACAGCTGTTCTGGATGGACGTGCCCGACCACGCCGCCGTCTCGACCACCGTCGCCATCGCCGATCGCCTCAAGCCGACCCGGTCATTCAAGGGGCTGATCAACGCGATCCTGCGCGGCCTCCAGCGCGACGGTCGACCGGCCGACGATCCCGAGTCCCTCCCACCGAGCTGGCTTATGGCGCGCTGGCAGGCGGCCTATGGGCCGGACGCTCGCGCGATCGCCGCCGTCATCGCCGACGAGCCGGCCACCGACCTGTCGGTCAAGGACCCGGCCGACGCCGCGGCGCTCGCTGACCTGCTGGAAGGCGAGGTCCTGCCCGGCGGCTCGATCCGCACAAAACGCAAGGGCGACCTGGCCGAGTGGCCGGCTTTTTCCGAAGGTCGCTGGTGGGTGCAGGACGCGGGGGCGGCGATCCCGACCCGTCTGCTCAGCGTCCAGCCCGGCGAGACGGCGCTCGATCTCTGCGCCGCGCCCGGCGGCAAGACGCTGCAGCTTGCCGCCGCCGGCGCGGCGGTCGTCGCCATCGACCGCTCGGCCGACCGGCTCAAGCGCGTCAGCGAGAACCTCGACCGCATGGCCCTGACCGCCGAGATCGCGACGGCCGACGCCCGCGCCTGGCCGGACAAACGGACCTTTGACGCCGTCCTGCTCGACGCGCCCTGCTCGGCCACCGGCACCTTTCGCCGCCACCCCGATGTGTTGTGGGCCGCCGCGCCCGGCGACATCGCCAGCCTGGCCGCCGTGCAGACGAAAATGCTCGACTCCGCCGCCGGCCGCGTGAAGCCCGGCGGCCGTCTCGTCTACTGCGTCTGCTCGCTGGAGCCCGAAGAGGGCGAAGGCCAGATCCGCGGCTTCCTGGGCCGTCACCCCGAATTCAGCCTTTCGCCGGTTGCCGCCGGCGAGGGCGGCGCGCCGGCGGCCAGCGTCAGCCCGGAAGGCTGGCTGCGCATCCTCCCCCACCACCTCGAAGGCGGCATCGACGGCTTCTTCGCCGCCCGGATGGTCCGCGGGGGCTGAGCTGTCCTTGTTCCCCCGGTCAGGTCCGGTTAGATCAGGACATGGCTGCCCCGATCATCGCCCCGTCCATCCTCGCGTCGGACTTCGCCCGCCTCGGCGAGGAATGCCGCGCCGTTGAAGCCGCGGGCGCCGACTGGCTGCATGTCGACGTCATGGACGGCCATTTCGTGCCCAACATCACCCTCGGTCCCGACATCGTGAAGGCCCTGCGGCCGCACGTCTCGATCCCCTTCGACGTGCACCTGATGATCTCGCCGGCCGACCCCTATCTGGAAGCCTTCGCGGCGGCCGGGGCCAATATCCTGAGCATCCATCCGGAGGCCGGACCGCACCTGCATCGCTCGCTCAAGCGGATCCGCGAACTGGGCTGCAAGGCCGGCGTGGTGTTCAATCCCGCGACTCCGGTCGACCATGTGGAGTGGATCCTCGAGGACGTCGACCTGCTGCTGGTCATGACCGTCAATCCAGGTTTCGGCGGCCAGAGCTTCATCCCCTCGCAGCTGAAGAAGATCGAACAGCTTCGCGGGATGATCGACGCCTCCGGCTGCGCCATCGAGCTGGAAGTCGACGGCGGCGTCACGCCCGTCACCGCGCCGCAATGCATCGCCGCCGGCGCCACGGCCCTGGTCGCCGGCTCCGCTGTCTTCAAGGGCGGCGAGAGCGCCTACGCCGACAACATCCGCGCCCTGAAGGGCGTCTGAGCCCGGCGGGATGGACGCCCCCAAACTGCCTTCCGCCTCTTCCACCGCGCTCGCTCTTCAGGCCGCCGGCGAAAGCCTGCGACGGCTGGCGGAGCGGGAATGGTTCGGCACCCCCTTCCACCGCATGATGCTGGCCCGGCCCCGACCGAACGGCATGGCGGCCAATCCGCGCGACCTGCGTCCCGTAGAACCGGAAAAGGGCCGGCGCGTTCTGGCCGGCATCTTCGATCTGGCCGGATCGGAAATGGTTGTCGGGCCACAAGGTGACCCGTTCGACAGGGCCAGTCCCAACCGCAAGTTCGCCGTCGCCCTGCACCGTATGGGCTGGATGGGCGACCTGCTGTCCACCGGCGACGCCGGCGCGCGGCTGGGCCTGCGGCTGGCGATGGACTGGCGGCGCATCTTCGGACGCTGGAACAGCTTTTCCTGGGGCCCGGACGTTCTTGAGCGGCGGGTGTTCAACCTGGCCTGCGCCGCGCGGCGACTGACGGCCGGCGCATCAGACGCCGAGCGCACGCTGCTGCTCGACGATCTGGCACGTCAGACCCGCCACCTCGCGGCCATCGGCCAGGCCCCGGAACGGGCGCTGGAGCGCGCCGTGGCCACCGGCGTGGCCGGCTGCGCGCTGGGCGGCGAGGCCGGGGAGCGACTGATCGACCTGTCGGTCACGCGGCTCAAGACCCTGTTGGAAATCACCGTCTCCCATGAGGGCGTGCATGCCAGCCGCTCGCCGCAAGCCGGGCTGGAGCTGCTGTTTGACCTGCTGACCCTCGACGACGCCCTGCACCAGCGCGGCCAGGCGGGGCCGGATGACCTGCCGCGCGCCATCGACCGGCTCAGCGCGGCGACCCGTTTTTTTACCCTGCCCGACCATCGGCTGGCCGATTTTCAGGGCGGCGAGGCTGTCGGGCCCCGGCGCATCGCCGCGGCGCTCGCCCACGAAGACACCGAACCGCCAAGCCGTCGCAAGGCCCCGCACGGCGGCTTTGAAAGGCTCGAGTCCCCGGCCATCGCCATCATGGTCGACGCCGGACGGCCCGCGCGCGGCCGCTGGAGCGTCACCGCCTGCGCCCAGCCCGGCGCGATGGAGATCGTCTGCGGCACGGACCGGCTGATCGTCGGCTGCGGCTGGACCGCCGACTCCGGCGCCTCACACGCGCTGCGCCTGACCGATGCTTCCTCGACGGCCAACATCGCCGACATGTCGGCCGGTCAGCCCCTGCGCGGGTTCGCGGCCGCGGCCATGGGGCCACGACTGGTCGGGGCGCCGCGCAAGGTCGGGGTGAAGCGCCATGACGCCGAGGCCGCCGCATGGCTCGAGGTCTCCCACGACGGCTGGGCCAAGCGCTTCGGCCTGATCCATGAGCGCAAGCTCTACCTCGACCGGTCGCTGGAAGAACTGCGCGGCGAGGACAATCTCCGCCCGGTGGTCGAGAAGGAACTCGACGGCCCGCGCCGCTACATGCCCTTCACGGTCCGCTTCCACCTGCACCCCGACGCCCGCGCCTCGCTGGCCCGCGACCACAAGAGCGTGCTGCTCAAGGGCCTTTCGGACCAGGGCTGGTGGCTGCGAAACGACGCCGTCGAGGTTTCGGTCGAACCCTCGCTGTTCATCGACCAGGGCATCCAGCGCCGCACGGTGCAGGTCGTCCTGCGCGGCCAGGCCAGCGGCGACAAGGGCGGCCGGGTCCGCTGGAAGCTGTCGCGAGCGGAGGGGTAGGGTCGTGGTTCGAGACGCGCGGCTGACGCCGCGCTCCTCACCATGACGGACACCCTTGAAGACCGCCCTTTTTCGTCATCCTGAGGAGCGAGCCTCAAGCGAGCGTCTCGAAGGACGCATTGACTCCCTCGCCCCTCCCCCTATTTTCCGCCCGTTCGCGTGACTGGCGCTTGAGGTGGGTGACCACCGGGGAGCGCGGACCTCATCTGCCGCGCGCCTGGGCTCCACGATTTTCCCCGGAGCCGAACCATGCCCGCCGCCCCCGACTATCCCGCTTCGCCCGACAAGGTCGTCATCAGGCGCGCCCTGCTGTCGGTGTCCGACAAGGCCGGTCTGGTCGAGGCGGCGAAGGTGCTGGCCGACCTCGGCGTCGAGCTGGTCTCGACCGGCGGCACCCGGGCGGCGATTGCGGCGGCCGGCCTGCCGGTGAAGGACGTTGCCGAGCTGACCAGCTTCCCGGAAATGATGGACGGGCGAGTCAAGACGCTGCACCCCATCGTGCACGGCGGCCTGCTCGGCGTGCGCGACGCGGCGGACCACGCCAGGGCCATGACCGACCACGGGATCGGCGGCATCGATCTGCTCTATGTGAACCTCTACCCCTTCGAGGCCACCGTCGCGGCCGGCGGCGACTACGCGACCTGCGTCGAGAACATCGACATCGGCGGGCCGGCGATGATCCGCTCAGCAGCCAAGAACCACGGCTATGTCGCGGTCTGCACCGACCCGGCCGACATGGCTGATGTCCTCGCCCAGCTGAAGGACGGCGGGGCCACCACGCTCGGCCTGCGCAAGACTCTCGCCGCCCGCGCCTACGCCCGAACGGCCGCCTATGACGCGGCCATCTCCACCTGGTTCGCGCAGCAGCTCGAGCAGACCGCACCGGCCCGCAAGGCCATCGCCGGGACCCTGATCCAGACCATGCGCTATGGCGAAAACCCGCACCAGTCAGCGGCCTTCTACGCCAGCGGCCCGGCGCGGCCCGGCGTCGCCAACGCCCGCCAGCTGCAGGGCAAGGCGCTCAGCTACAACAACATCGCCGACACCGACGCCGCCTTCGAACTGGTCGCCGAGTTCAGCGAACCGGCCTGTGTCATCGTCAAGCACGCCAACCCCTGCGGTGTGGCGACCGGCGGCGATCTGCTGAGCGCCTACCAGCGCGCGCTGGAATGCGATCCGGTCTCGGCCTTCGGCGGCATCGTGGCGGTCAACCGCCGGCTCGACCGCAAGGCCGCCGAGGCCATCTGCGAGGTGTTCACCGAGGTGGTCATCGCCCCCGAAGCCGATGATGATGCCGTCGCGGTGTTCGAGGCGAAGAAGAACCTGCGCCTGCTGGTCACCGGCGCCCTGCCCGACGCCCATGCGGCCGGCGAGGTGTTCCGCTCCGTCGCGGGCGGCTTCCTGGTCCAGAGCCGCGACACCTCGCTGATCAAGCCGGGCGACCTGAAGATCGTCACGAAGCGCGCGCCCTCGCCGACCGAGATCGCCGACATGCTGTTCGCCTTCACCATCGCCAAACACGTCAAGTCCAACGCCGTGGTGTTCGCCCGGAACGGCCAGACTCTTGGTGTCGGCGCCGGCCAGATGAACCGCAAGGACAGCGCCCGCATCGCGGCCATGCGCGCCGGCGACTTCGGGCTCGACCTGACGGGCAGCGCCTGCGCCTCGGAGGCTTTCTTCCCGTTCGCTGACGGCCTGATCCAGGCGGCCGAAGCGGGAGCCACGGCGATTATCCAGCCGGGCGGCTCGATCCGCGACGCCGAG
>JBKJII010000182.1:0-1462 GCA_046598505.1 Caulobacter sp.
GTCCGCCAGCGCCTCTGTCGACGGGGCCCGGGAGTAGACGCATGCCGCTGACCGTCCACCAGTTCGCCTGCCTGTCCGACAACTACGGCTTCCTGATCCGCGACGAGGCGACGGGACAGGCGGCCTGTATCGATACGCCGGACGCGGCGGCGATCCTGCGCGAGCTGAAGACCCTCGGCTGGACCCTGACCCATATCCTCAACACTCACTGGCATCCCGACCACGCCGGCGGTAACGCCGAGATCAAGGCGGCGACCGGCTGCACCGTGGTCGGGCCGGCCGAGGTCGACCGCCTGGGGACCGCTCCGGACCGTGTCGTGGTCGACGGCGATGTGGTCATGCTCGGCGAGACGAAATTCGACGTGCTCGACACCGGGGGGCATACGCTTGGCCATATCAGTTTCCATGACGCCGCCGACCAGATCGCCTTCGTCGGCGACACGCTGTTCGCCCTGGGCTGTGGCCGGTTGTTCGAGGGCACGCCGCAACAGATGTGGACCAGCCTGCAGAAGCTGACCGCCCTGCCGGACCGGACGGCCGTCTACTGCGCCCATGAATACACGGCCTCAAACGCCCGCTTCGCGCTGTCGGTCGACGCCGATCCGGCGCTGAAGGCGCGGACTGATGCGATCTTCGCCGCCCGTGAGCGCGGCGAATGGACCGTGCCGACCAGCATCGGCCTGGAAAAGGCGACCAACCCGTTCCTGCGCGCGCCGCTGCTGCGCCCTGACATCGCCGATCCTGCCGAGGCCTTCGGCGCCGTGCGCGCGGCCAAGGACGGCTTCAAGGGATGACGGCGGGCGAGATTATCGCCCTGCTGGCGCTGGCTCCGCATCCCGAGGGCGGCTGGTTCCGCCAGACCTTTCGGGACACTGGAGGACCCGAGGGGCGCGGCGGGTCGACGGCGATCTATTTCCTGCTTGAGGCCGGCCAGGAGAGCCGCTGGCATCGCGTCGACGCCGCCGAGGTCTGGCACTGGCACGCCGGCGCGCCGCTGCTGCTGACGATCGGGACGGCGGAACACCGGCTGGGCGCAGACCTCGCCGCCGGCGAGCGACCCCAGGCGGTCGTGCCCGCGGGCGACTGGCAGAAAGCGCGGTCCCTGGGCGACTGGACCCTGGTCGGCTGCACCGTTGCGCCGGGCTTCGAATTCGCCGGCTTCGAGATGGCGGCCGTGGGCTGGTCGCCTACTTCATCGTGACCCAGGCGATACGCTCGGATGACGGACGGCCCGCGACACCGAGGCTGGGCGTGACGGCGATCAGCAGGGTACCGGCCCGCAGGGCGACTGCGGGCCGCGTGCCCTCGACAATGACGACCCGCTGAATCTTCGCTGTCAGAGTCGCGCCGTCCGGGCGTTGCGACAGGCGCTCGATGGCCATGACCGACAAAATGGCGGCGTCTGCGATCAGGGTCGAGGAGTCCGGCGTCGCCTCGGCGTCGAAGATGATGCGGTGGCGGG
>JBKJII010000160.1:0-5990 GCA_046598505.1 Caulobacter sp.
AGCACGGCGTAAATCATCAGATAGAACACGAAGGCCAGCAGGAAGGCGCCGAGCATCGGCCAGAATCGGCCCCGGGTAAGGGTCCAGGAGCCGAACACGTCAATCTTGCGCCCGTAAAAGGTCATTGCCCCCATCAGCGAGAACCTCACCGAGAAGAAGACAAATACGCCCACCGCCAGGAGGCCGCCGGGTATGGCGGCCAGCGCACCGGCCTTGGGATCAACGGCGGCGCCGATCAACACGCTGAGCATCACGACAAGCGCGCAGACCAGGTAGAGACCAAGCCATGACACAAGCTGGATCAGCATGACGACAGCCTGCCGGAACTCGTCGGCGCCCAGACGCAGGTAGAAGAAGCCCTTCTCCTGGGGCCGCAGAACGGCCCGGTTGATCGCCGCCATGATCACGCCGCTGTAGAGCAGGGCCAGCGGAACGACCAGGATGAATACCGGCGCCAGCGTCGATATCATCGACTCCACCTGGGCCGTGCTCGGCGTATCTCCAACGGTGCTCAGCGCACTGATGCGGGAGCCCACCAGCAGCACCACCGCCCCGACGACGGCAATCAGAAAGGCGAAGGTGACCAGGGTCCACACCACCAGGATCAGGGGGTTGTCGCGAACGATCCGAAAGCCGGCGAAGCCCGCGTCCGTGGCTGAGAAGCTACGCATCTGTGTCGAGGATCCTGTTCTGGGTCTGTCTGACCCGGGCTCAGTCGAACGTTGACGCCGGCCCGCCGGCGCCGACCAGGCTGCGGTAAATCTCGGGCGCCGGACAGGACATGATCAGCATGATGAACGGCGAGAAGATCGCCAGACCGATCTGGTAAATCAGCATCGTCGGCGTGAAGTAGGCCTGCAGGGAACTCATGTCGGCGCCCATGATGTCGCTGATGGCCTTGAAGCCGCCGCCGAGCATGAACATCACCAGCGCCAGAATGGCGAATACGGCCGCAAAGACGATGATCGTCAGGATGATCGACAGCAGATAGGCCCCGACCATCGACCAGAAATGGCCCCTGGTCAGACGCCAGGAGCCGAACAGGTTGATCTTGCGGGTCGCAAAGGTCTGGGCGCTGGCCAGCGACAGACGCACGGAAATGGTGAACATCAAGGCCAGCGCCGCGATCACGCCGACGGCCACACCCAGGGGCGCCAGGCGCGGGACGGCGGCTGTCACCAGACCGACGACAATGGTCATGACAACGACGGCGGCGACGTAGATCGCAAAAAACAACAGGAACAGGAGAATCATCAGGCCCAGTTGCCGAAACTCGTCGGCCCCGAAGGCGAAATAGGCCAGGCCACGCTCCGAGGGCCTCAGCATCAGCCGGTTCACCGCCGAATAGAGCAGGGCGTAGTAGATGAGCATGTAAGGCAGCAGCACCGCATACATCTTCAGCATGGGCGCCAGCAGGGCCAGTGTGGCCTGCGGATCGGTCTCGGCGGATGCGCCGGCGGATGCGAAGGCCGCCAGACTGGGCCCGGCCAGCACGATCATGATGACCGGCATGACGAGGGACATCACGGCGAGGATCGGAATCCAGGCCAGCAACGTCCTGAAGTGCTCCCGACCTGCGCGGAATCCGCTGAAGGCGGCATCAGACGCCGAAAACATGATGGCAACTCCCCGATCGGGCGGCTCGGCGAACCACCCTTCCCGCCGCCAGAGGACCATTCCCCGGCGCTCGAGGCAAGCGAGGCCGCGGCGACGCAGGGTTGCACAAAT
Organism: Caulobacter sp.; assembly: GCA_046598505.1. Classification (GTDB taxonomy): domain Bacteria; phylum Pseudomonadota; class Alphaproteobacteria; order Caulobacterales; family Caulobacteraceae; genus Caulobacter. The sequence goes on from JBKJII010000160.1 coordinate 1,729, forward strand.
TTTGTGCGCCAGAGCGACGCGCCGTCACAAGTCGATGACAGGCGGCGCTATTCGTGCTCTATCCCTATGCATCTGGTTTGGTGAATCTTCCCAATCCGCTTGTTCCAATCCCTTGGGGGTCCCTGTGAAGGTTCTTCTGCTTACGCTTGTCGCCGCTGCTTCGATCGCCACCGCCGTTGTCGCGGCTGAACAGACGGCTCCGGTCGCTGTTCCCGCCGCCGTTCCTGCACCTGTCGCCGCGCCGGCTGCGAAGGCCGACCCCAACGCTCGTGTCTGCAAGACCGAAGCGGTCATTGGCCGCCGCGTACCCAGCCGCATCTGCATGACCCGTGCGGAGTGGCAGCAACGCACCCGCGACGCCAAGGAAGGCCTCGACGCCTCACAGCGCGCCGGACTGGCGACCTGCGGCACCAATCCCTGCAGCTGATCGTCTGACATGATCCTCTACGGCGAGAACAACCCGGCGCCCAACCCGCGCCGGGTAAGGATTTTTATCGCCGAAAAAGGCATCAACCTGCCCGAGACGCGGGTCAAGCTGCACAAGCGCGAGCACAAATCGGACGAACACCGCGCCCGCAATTCGCTGGGTCAGGTGCCGACGCTGGTGCTCGACGACGGAACGGCCATTTCGGAAAGCGTCTCGATCTGCCGCTATCTGGAAAGCCTGCATCCTGCGCCGGCCCTGTTCGGCAGGACGGCCATCGAGCAGGCGCTGGTCGATATGTGGATCCGGCGCATCGAATTTCAGCTCATGACGCCGGTCGGCATGTTCTGGCGGCACGCACACCCGCTCACGGCGGCTCTGCTGACCCAGTTCACCGAGTTCGGCGAGTCGAACCGCGAAACCTATGCCCGCGTCTGCAGCTGGCTGGACCGTGATCTGGCCGACGGTCGGGCCTTCCTCGCCGGCGACTATTCGATGGCCGACATCGTCGCCCAGACAACGATCGACTTCGCGGCGTTCACGGGGTTGGTACTTCCGGAGGACGCGCCGCACCTGAAAGCCTGGCTGGCCCGGGTGTCGGACCGCCCGAGCGCCGCCGCCTAGAGCGCCGAAGCCTGCGACTTGAGCCGACGGTAGGCCGCTGCCGGCGGGGCGTAGAAGATCACGAACACCAGCACGATCAGCAGGGTCTGCAGCGCCATCTGCAGCAGCAGTTGCCCCAGCACGGCCAGCGCGAAGGCCGGCGTCAGGTTGGTCAGGTTCGGGCTGGCCAGCTGCCCCATCAGATGGAAGCCCCCGGTCAGCTGCGCCAGCACCAGGCTCAGCGTCAGCGCCGCGATGACCACCAGCACGGCGAACAGGATCGTCAGGCCCAGAGTCAGTAACAGCCGCCAGAACTGGCCCTGCGTCAGCCGCCAGGCCGCGCCGAGCCGGAAATGATGCTCGGCGAAGGTCATCACGCCCGCCAGGGCCAGCCGCACGGCGAGCCAGCCCAGCAAGATGACGCCGCCTGCCGCCCCGACCTTGGTCACCAGGCCATGCAGCCCGCCGGACATGTTGGAGATTACCACCACCAGCGCGCCATAGATCCCGCTGGCCAGGGCGAAGATGAAAATGACCAGCAGGCTGATGAGGAACATGCGCAGCTCGTCGGCGCTGATCTTCAGGTGGGCGAAGCCCTTGTCCTCGGGGTTCAGCACCGTGCGATAGATGGCCGTCACCAGCATGATCGGCATGATGATCGCCAGCGGGAAGGCAAAGAACATCGACACGCCGAAGCGCGCGAAGAGCTCGCTGAAGTCGCGCTGCACGCCGGTCGCCTCGACCGCCGCCAGGGTGCCAACGTTCGGCGCCAGCAGGATGACGATCATCGCCAGCAGCGACAGCAGGTAAAACGCCGTCCAGGCGAGGATCAGGCCCGGCCTGTCGCGGATTATCCGGAAACCTTCGAAGGCCGTGTCGACGGGCGAAATGATCATTGGCCTTCGCCCCCCTTCAGACGGCGATAGATGTAGGACAGCGCACCGACCGAGATCGGAACATAGAAAAACGTCGAGACGATGCCGACGATCAACTGGGTCCAAAGCGTCGCGTCGGTTCCTTGCATCAGCTTGCCGAACTCGCCGGCCAGGATCTGCAGGATGATGATCGGCAGGTTGATCAGCAGCGTCACGCCGAGGATGCGCAGCACCGAGCCCCTGGTCATGCCGATGCTGCTCAGGAACCGGACGCGGTTCGCGGCGGCGGTCGCCGGGACGGCCATCGAGAGGCGGGCGTTGAGCACCAGCAGGCCCGCCATGACCAGCAGGGCGGAGGCGTTGAAGAGAAAGGCGCCGGTCGGGGTCAGACCGGCCAGAAGCATGTCCGGCGTTGTCGCCGCCGTGGCCGCCGGAATGCCGACGAGGCCGACCAGAAGGGTTGCGATCAGGAAGACACCAATGATCACGACGATGGCCAGCAAGGCGGTCGCCAGCAGGCCAACCGCGACGAACCGCGTCTCGGTCGCGCGCCATTGCAGGCCGAAGGGACCGTTGTGTTCGGGCGGCTCCGCCCCCGTCCCCGCAAGGCTGATGCGGTAGAGCGCGCCCTGGGCGGCGAGCCCGGCGAGCACATAGACGAGGAATCCCGCCACAAGGACCGCCTGCGTCCTGGCGGTCAGCAGCACCACCAGCGCCACTGCAGCGATGACCAGCGGTCCGATCGCCCGGAGCACGTTGGCGCGCCAGAACTCGAAGCCTTCGGCCACCGCCGTCCGGACCGAAAAACGCGCCTGCGACATGCGACTCCTCGCGCCACGGGGCGCGCCTGGTTCCTGACCGCCTTAAACCCTGCTTCGCGCCTTCTGGCGACAGGATTTGCGCGCAAACGGCCGTGGTCGGGCCGGGCGCCTAGACGAGGACGTCCGGTTCGCTCCGCAGCTGGCGATAGATGTCCGCGAACGGGGCGGTGAAAATCACCGTGAGCAGCGCGCCCAGCAGGCAGCCGAGCAGGCCGAAACCCAGGATCCAGGGCATCAGGGTGTGCATCCAGACGGTCGGGTCCTGGCCAAGCATGGCTGTGAAGCGCTCCTCGGTCCAGGCCCCCGAGGCGGCCCCGAAGCCGGCGACCGAAAGAACGCAGGCAATGACGATCAGCACGATCGCCAGTTCCATGATGAAGGCGATCGCCACCAGCAGCAGCAGGACCAGCAGGATGCGCCAGCTGTTGCCGCGGGTCAGCGACCACGACTCCAGCAGGCGGAACTTTGACTCGGCGAAGGTCATCGGCAGGGCGAGTCCAAAGCGGACGACCAGAAAGATCAGCACGGCATAGGCCGGCAGCATGCCGGCGCGGACCATCAACATGGTCATCATCGGGTCGTGATGACCGCTGCTCTGGCTGATGAAGACGGCCGGAATGACGAGGGTCAGCATGGCCATCATCACCACGCCGGCGATGATGCCCATGACGATGAACATCAGGGCCAGCCAGAGTTCGCGGGCGCCCAGTCGCATGTAGAACCAGCCGCTGTCCCCGGGAAACAGCACGGCCCGGTAGACGGCTCCGGTCAGGACCATGCGCATCACCAGATTGGCCAGCATCATCAAGGGGATGATGGCGATCAGCGAGCCCACCATGGGCATGATCATCTCTGGCGTCGGTTCGGTCCCATGCCTGTCGGCAAGGATCATCTGGCTGATCGAGGAGAACACCGTCCCCATCAGCGCCAGCGCCGGCAGCAGCCCGACAACCGCCAGAAACAACGCCCAGACGAACACGGCCAGCGGATTGCGGCCGATGACGCCGAACCCCGAAAAGGCCGCGCGGCCGATATCAATCTTCACCATATCCCGCCTCCCCGCAGATTGGATGGCGAAGACCATCACATATTCAGCGACGACGCCACCTGGCGCGGCTTTCACGCGAGCGCCGCGCGCTCTATGTGTCCGGCCATGACCATGAAACCTGTTCACGTGATTGGCGGCGGCCTGGCCGGGTCGGAAGCCGCCTGGCAACTGGCCCAGGCCGGCGTGCCCGCCGTGCTGCACGAGATGCGCCCCGTGCGCGGCACCGACGCCCACCAGACGGACGGCCTGGCCGAGCTGGTCTGCTCCAACTCCTTCCGCTCCGACGACTGGCAGTACAACGCCGTGGGCCTGCTGCACGCCGAGATGCGCCGCTGCGGCTCGATCATCCTGTCCGCCGGCGACCAGCACCAGGTGCCGGCCGGCGGCGCCCTGGCCGTGGACCGCGACGGGTTCGCCGAGGCCGTCACCGCGCGGCTGGAGGCCCACCCGCGGATCACCATCGCCCGCGAGGAGGTGGCCGGCCTGCCGCC
>JBKJII010000361.1:0-2488 GCA_046598505.1 Caulobacter sp.
CTCCCGTGCGGGCTTGGTAGACCGGACTGTCCAGGTTGCCCCGGCGGTTGATGCGGCTCATGGCCCCTACTCAGGCGGCGTCGAGCGCCCTTGCGATGTCGCGCGAGAGGTCCTTGAGGTCCTCCAGCCCGACCGACATCCGCACGTAGCCCTCGGTCAGGCCGATCTCCAGACGATTCGCCTCTGGCATGGCCCGGTGGGTCGTCGTCGACGGGTGCGTGGCCATCGACTTGGCGTCGCCGAGGTTGTTGGAGATGTCGACGATCTCCAGCGCATCGAGGAACCGCCAGGCGGCTTCCCGCGAGCCGAGGTCAAAGGCCAGCAGGTTGGAAAAGCCGCTCATCTGCGCCCGGGCGACGGCCGCCTGGGGGTGGTCGGCGCGGCCCGGATAGAGCACGCGTTTGACCGCCCTGTGGTCGCCGATCTGGTCGGCCAGGGCGGCCGCGCTCTCGGTCTCGCGGCGCACCCGCAGGTCCAGGGTTTCCAGGCCCTTGAGCAGGACCCAGGCGTTGAACGGGCTCAGCGCCGGGCCGGTGTGGCGGATGATGTCGCGGTAGGCGTCCTCCAGCAGTTGCCTGTCGCCGAGGATCGCGCCGCCCAGCACCCGGCCCTGGCCGTCGATGTGTTTGGTCGCCGAATAGACCACCACGTCGGCGCCCAGTTCGAGCGGCTTCTGGAAGATCGGCGTGGCGAACACGTTGTCCACGACGACCTTGGCGCCGGCGGCGTGGGCGATCTTGCAGACCGCCGCGATGTCGGTGATCTCCAGCAGCGGATTGGCCGGGCTTTCCAGCAGGACGACCCGGGTGTTGGGCCGCATGGCCGCTTCCCAGGCCGTCAGGTCCGTGGCGTCGACCAGGGTGGTCTCGACACCGAACCGCGGCAGCCAGTTCTGGACAATCCAGTTGCACGAGCCGAACAGCGCCCGGCCGGCCACCAGATGGTCGCCGGCCTTGAGCAGGCCGGTCAGCGCCGTGTGCACCGCCGCCATGCCCGAGGCCAGGGCGCGGCAGTATTGCGCGCCTTCCAGCAGCGCCAGCCGCTCCTCGAACATCTGCGTCGTCGGGCTGCCGTAGCGGGCATAGATGAAGCCGGCGTCCTCGCCGGAGAACCGTCGGTCGGCCGCCGCCGCGCTCTCATAGGCAAAGCTCTGGGTCAGGTAGATCGGCTCGCCGATCTCGCCGTAGTTGCTGCGCATCTCCCCGCCGCGGATCAGGCGGGTCGCGGGGGCCCAGCTGTTGGGGTCTTCGGCCATGGCTACGGCTTCCTCTGCAATGCGTGGCGGCATCAACAGGACAGGGCCCTGTCAGGTCAAGAGCGAGGGGACATTCAAGAGCGCGGGACCTGTACCGAAGGTACGTGTCCCCTAGACCCTGGATGTCCCCTGCGAGAACAGCGTTCCGTGGAACTCCTGTGGTCTTCGCGCTTTTGACGGTAAGGTTAATGTCGAACTGCACCTTGGGGAGGTTGTCATGCTTACGCTCATCTTTCGGGTTTTCGCCGGAATCCTTGGCGCTCTTGGAGCGCTCAACATCGTGCTGCTGATTCTGGGCGAGGCCCTGGCGCGCTATTCTCCGGTGCAGCTTCACGCCGTCGGGACCCTGACCGAAGCCCTGATGCTGTTCGGCGTTGGGGCCGGCATCTACGTGCTGTCGCCGGCTGGCGGCAAATCCCACCACTAAAAGCGGCGGGGAGGGGGCAACTCGCCCTTGCCTTTATCGTCACGGGCCATGAGTAATGGTCCAACGATGAACACTGCACAGTCTGCGGGGATCCTCCCCTGCCAATCCATCGAGGAGCTGATCGCCCAGGAGGCCATCAGTTCGCTCACGCCCTTTGACTCCGACCAGGTGCAACCGGCCAGCCTCGACCTGAGACTGGGGGCCCGCTGCTGGCGGGTCCGCGCCTCCTTCCTGCCCGGCCGACGCAAGGTCATGGAGCGCCTTCCCGACGTGGCGATGCACGAGCTCGACCTGACCAGGGGCGCGGTGCTGGAGCGCGGTTGCGTCTATATCGCCGAGATCCAGGAGCGGCTGGCCCTGCCGATGGGCGTCTCCGCCCGTGGCAACCCCAAGAGTTCGTCCGGCCGGGTCGACGTGTTCGTGCGCCTGCTGACCGACCACGGGGCGGCGTTCGACGATGTGTCCGAAGGCTACACCGGCCCGCTGTTCATCGAGATCGCGCCGCAGACCTTTTCGGTGCTGGTCCGCGCCGGCACCCGGCTGAACCAGCTGCGCCTCAAGCGCGGCACGCCGGCCAAGCTGTCGATGCGCAGCGTCGGCGTCGACCTGTCGACCGGCATGGCCGGCTTCCGCGGCCGCCGCCACGCCGGGGTCATCGACCTCGACAAGGAAGACGGCCACGATCCACGCGACTTCTGGGAACTGCTCGAGTCGCCCAAGGGCGAGCTGCTGCTCGACCCGAACGAGTTCTACATCCTGGCCTCCAAGGACGACATCGAGATCCCGGTCCTGGAAGCCGCAGAGAT
>JBKJII010000406.1:0-2495 GCA_046598505.1 Caulobacter sp.
GCAAGCTGCAAGACAGCCTTGAGGCCGGTGTTGGTGACCTGGTCGATGCCGACCTGGCCAAGGAAAGCGCGAAGCTGCAGGCTCTGCAAACCAAGCAACAGCTGGGTATTCAGGCCCTGTCGATCGCCAACTCCTCGTCTTCGGCCCTGCTTGGGCTGTTCCGCTAGACAAGCGAGGGGGCGGGCGTCTGACGTCCGCCCCCGGTCGCGGCGGCGATGACCGCGAGGTCATCGTCGTTCGCTTTTCAGGAGAGTCGTCGGCCGGAAAGGGTCGGCGCCGGGAGACATGAAAACCACCATCGCACCCATCTCACCGATCCAGGATGCGGGAGTCTATGAGGCCCCGCCCCCCGCCGACTTCGGCCCGATCATCAGAACGCCGGAAAATCCACGCCAGAACGCCGATCTGCGGCTGGTCATCGAGGAAGATCAGGTATCCGGAACCTTCATCTACAAGACCCTCGACCGCCGCACTGGCGAGGTCGTCATGCAGATGCCCCGTGAAGAGGTCGTCCGCCTGAAGGATTCACCCGGCTACGAAGCCGGCGACGTGATCGACGCGCACTCCTAGCGGACCTCCGCAACGGCCCCCTGGGCGGCCGGATCTGGACTTTTCCCCGACGTCGCCCGCGACGGCGGCCGTCATGGTTTATGGGCGTTAACCATAAGCGAACCATCTCCCGCTTAGCTTCGAATGGGGGCGACTCGATGAGTCGCCACGCGCCCAGAAGCGTCGTGCGAGGAGAAGCTCATGTCGATCAGCGTTCACACCAACCAGTCCGCGCTGGTCGCGCTCCAGAATCTCAACAGGACGAACGACGAACTGGCCGGGGCCCAGAACCGCATCAGCACGGGGCTGAAGGTCCAGGGGCCGAAGGATAACGCCTCGGTCTGGGGCATCGCCCAGTCGCAGCGCGCCGATGTCGGTTCGCTGGGTGCGGTGAAGATGAGCCTGGACCGGGCCCAGTCGATTTCCGACGTCGCCATCTCCGCCGGCGAGACCATTTCCGACCTGCTGATCTCCATGAAGGAGAAGGTCACCGCCGCGATGGACCCGTCGCTCGATACGGTCTCGCGTACAGCGCTGAATTCCGACTACCGGTCACTGCTCAAGCAGATTACCCAGGTTGTCACCGACGCCTCCTTCGACGGCGCGAACATGCTGGACGGCTCCCTGGCCACGGGCATTCGCTTCCTGGCCAATGCCGACGCCAACTCCTTCATCACGCTCTCTGCCAAGAACATGTCGCTGGGCGGCTCGCTCATCACGATGGCGGCGGCCAGTTCGATTTCGACGGTCACCCTGGCCACCACGATCCAGGGACTGCTGAGCAGCTCGATTTCCAACGTCAACCAGGCGCTGGGCGACATGGGCGCCCAGTCGCGCCAGATCGAGTCGCACAACAAGTTCGTTTCGAAGCTGACCGATGTGCTCAACTCGGGCATCGGCAACCTGGTGGACGCCGATCTGGCCAAAGAAAGCGCCCGTCTGCAGGCCTTGCAGGTCCAGCAGCAACTGGGCGCCCAGGCGCTGTCGATCGCCAACTCGGCGCCGCAGATCATTCTGTCCCTGTTCCAGGGCGGCTGATCGAAGGCGTCCCGCCCTTGCGTCATGGAGGCGTGGAAGGAGCCCGCGGAGTGTTGGCATGATCGAACTTCGCGATCTTCTTCCGGACGACGAAGCCCGGCTGTTTCAATGGCGCGGCGAGCCGGATGTCGCGCGCTGGATGTCCGACGCGGATGTCTCCGGCCGGGAAGCACATCTGGCGTGGTTTTCCCAATTCAACACCGATCCCGACCTCAAGGGTTGGATGATCCAACGCGCCGGTCGGCCCGCGGGGCTGCTGACGCTGACCGGGCTGGCCGGCCACCATCGTCGCGCGGCCTGGAACTGGTTTATCGGCGACCGTGACGCCCGGGGCCGCGGCGTAGGGCGGGCCGCCCAGGTCCTGGGCCTCGACCAGGCATTCGGCGCGCTCGGCTTGCACAAGGTCTGGGCCGAGGTAATGGCCGACAATGATGCCGCGATGAAGGTCCAGATCGGCGCCGGCTTTCGCCGGGAGGGCTATCTGCGCGGCCATGTCCTCAAGGACGGTGCGCCACGCGATGTGGTCATGCTCGGGATTCTGGCCGAGGAATGGGCGATCCTGGCGCCAGACGCCCGCCGGAACCTGATTGACGCCGGCCTGATCGCCGCCTGAGCCGCGAAACGCCGGGCCTTAACCCCCTGTCAGCCCTCATCTGACAAGCTCCCGATGCGGAATTCCGCCGGGACGTCCATGGTTGTAAGCTTCGATACCAGCAGCCTGCTGAACTACTACCAGTCCAGACAGGGGGGCACGACCGCATTGCCGGTCGCGACCGGTGCATCCGGCGGTGCGAAGAAGTATGCCCCGACCGCGCCTTGGGCGACGAATTCCGGCTACGCGCGGGCCAATGATCTGGTGAAGGCCGCCATGGCCGGCCGGCGCTTCATTGACGAGGGCGCAGCCAAGC
>JBKJII010000475.1:0-2232 GCA_046598505.1 Caulobacter sp.
GGCCGCGCTCGCGGGCCTCTCCGACAAGTCCTTCTCCTCCGTCGAGTTGACCCAGGCCCACGTCGACGCGGTCGCCGCATCCAAGCCCTTGAACGCCTTCATCCTGGAGACCCCGGACAAGGCCCTCGACATGGCCCGCGCCGCCGACGCCCGCCGGGCTAAGGGCGAAGCCGGCGCTCTGGAAGGCGCGCCACTGGGCATCAAGGACCTGTTCTGCACGCAAGGCGTCCGCACCACAGCCTGCTCGAACATCCTGGGCAACTTCATTCCGACCTACGAATCCACCGTGACGTCCAACCTGTGGCGCGACGGGGCGGTAATGCTGGGTAAGCTCAACCTGGATGAGTTCGCCATGGGTTCGTCCAACGAAACCAGCGCTTTCGGGCCGGTTGTCAATCCATGGCGCGCCGAGGGTTCGAACCGCCAGCTGACGCCGGGGGGCTCCTCGGGCGGCTCGGCCACCGCGGTCGCCGCCGACCTCTGCCTGGGGGCCACGGCCACCGACACCGGTGGCAGCATCCGCCAGCCCGCCGCCTTCACCGGCACGGTCGGGATCAAGCCGACCTATGGCCGCTGCTCGCGCTGGGGGGTGGTGGCCTTCGCCTCGTCCCTGGACCAGGCCGGGCCGATCGCTAAGACGGTGGAAGACGCCGCCATCCTGCTGAAGTCGATGTCCGGCCACGACGCCAAGGACTCGACCAGCCTGGACATCGAGGTCCCCGACTTCCCCAGCTTCGTGGGCAAGTCGGTGAAGGGCCTGCGGATCGGCATTCCCAAGGAGTACAGGGTCGACGGCATGCCCGCCGAGATCGAAGAGCTTTGGGAAAAGGGCATCGCCTGGCTGAAGGACGCCGGCTGCGAGATCGTCGAGGTCAGCCTGCCGCACACCAAATACGCCCTGCCGGCCTATTACATCGTCGCCCCGGCCGAGGCCTCCTCGAACCTCGCCCGCTACGACGGCATGCGCTTCGGCCATCGCGGCGCGGGCGCGAACCTGACCGAGGTCTACGAGAACAGCCGGGCCGAAGGCTTCGGCGACGAGGTCAAGCGCCGCATCCTGATCGGCACCTATGTGCTCAGCGCCGGCTATTACGACGCCTACTATCTCAAGGCCCAGAAGGTCCGCCGCCGCATCGCCGACGACTTCGACCAGGCCTGGCAGACCTGCGATGTGCTGCTGACCCCGACCGCCCCGTCGGCGGCGTTTGCCCTGGGCGAGCGCAACGCCGATCCGATCGCCATGTATCTCAACGACGTTTTCACGGTGACGACCAATCTGGCCGGCCTGCCGTCGATCAGCGTGCCCGCCGGCCTCGACGCCGGCGGTCTGCCGCTCGGCCTGCAGGTCATCGGCAAGGCCCTGGACGAAGGCACGGTGTTCTCGGTGGCCGGCGCGCTGGAGAAGGCGGCGGCCTTCCGGGGCAAGGCCGAGAAGTGGTGGTAGATTGATACCCTCTCCCGAAGGGAGAGGGAGGGGCCCGACGCGAAGCGGCGGGAGGGTGAGGGGTTACGGCGTCGGCCGCCAATCCTGACGCACCCTAACCCCTCAACCTCCCATCCTGCTTCGCCAAGGCTTCGCAGGACGGGCCCCTCCTTCTCCCTTTGGGAGAAGGGAATATTGGCGTCCCTCCTCGTTCCCGCGAGGGCGGTGTATAGGCAAGACATGACTGACTCTGACTCCGCCACCATCCTCACCGGCCGCACCGGCGACTGGGAAATCGTCCTCGGCCTTGAGGTTCACGCCCAGGTCGCCAGCAAGTCCAAGCTGTTCAGCGGCGCGGCCGTGGGCTTTGGCGCGGGTCCCAACGAGCAGGTCAGCCTCGTCGACGCGGCCATGCCCGGCATGCTGCCGGTGCTCAACAAATTCTGCGTCGAACAGGCGGTCCGCACGGGCCTGGGTCTGAAGGCGCAGATCAATCTGAAGAGCACCTTCGACCGGAAGAATTACTTCTATCCCGACCTGCCGCAGGGCTATCAGATCAGCCAGTTCAAGTCGCCGATCGTCGGCGAGGGCCTGGTCAATGTGGACCGTGACGACGGCACCAGCTTTTCCGTGCGCATCGAGCGGCTGCACCTGGAGCAGGACGCCGGCAAGTCGATCCACGACCTGTCGCCCAGCGAGACCTACGTCGACCTGAACCGGTCCGGCACCGCCCTGATGGAGATCGTCTCCATGCCGGACATGCGCTCGCCGGAAGACGCGGCGGCCTACGTGAAGAAGCTGCGCGCGAT
>JBKJII010000106.1:0-19225 GCA_046598505.1 Caulobacter sp.
CCGTCGCCGCCAATGGCATCCCGGCGGAGCGAGACCCGGAACCCCCTTTGGCCGGACGGGCGACAGGCATGCGGGGGTTACGCATGCGTTCCGGGACGGTTAGCCGCCGCCCGCCCGTCGGAGGCTTCTGCCGGCTAAGCGCAAACAGCGCTGCCCACCGGCGGCCACCGGATAACGGACTTCGTGGAGCGCGACGGCTTCGGCCTTCTCAGCCCCTCTGCACCAAACATCCGGCTGAGGCCGGCGCGTTCCACGCCCTCCCCACCTTCACAGGGTCTCACCCGTGAGGCCGCGAAGCCGTGCGCGACCGGATCCACTTGGCAAATCCCTTGCTGCGCGAGTTCCGACCTGCGCCGCATTGGGACACCCGTGATGACCGACCGCATTCTTCCGCCGATTTCCGCCGATCAGAAGAAGATCGTCCGCAAGGAAATCCTCCGCTTCAACCACCGGCTGGAACAGACCGGCCTGTTCACGGACTCGGCGCTGGCCCACCTGCTCGACGAGCATCCGCGGGACCAGGTGACCATCTGCACCATGCGGCCCAATCCGCCGGCGGATGAAACCTGGATCGCCGGCGAAGCCAACGGCCTGTCCGGCGAGGAGCTGGTCGCGGCGGCGCGCACCGGCGCCCTGTGGGTCTCCCCGCGCAGCGCGATGACCAAAAACGCCCGCTACAAGGTCGTGTTCGACCAGCTGATGAACGAGTTTTCGAAGGAAACCGGCCTGCCGCATCTGACCGCCGACGCGGCGGTGCTGATCTCCAGCGCGCGCATGGGCATCTACTTCCACGTCGATCCGGCCGAGACGATGCTGTGGCATATCCGCGGTCACAAGACGATCCACGTCTACCCCCCGCGCCAGGACATCGTCACCGAGGCAGCCCTGGAAGCCATTCTGCTGAAGGAAAACCTGTCCGATCTGCCCTGGACGCCGGCGCTTGAGGATCACGGGCTGCCCGTTGCGCTGAAGCCCGGCCAGGCGGCCTTCTGGCCCCAGCACTCGCCACACCGGGTGGTCAACGGCGACGACATGAATGTCTCGATCTCGGTCGAGTTCTCCTCGCCGCAGTCGATGCTGACCAACAGCGTGTTCTACACCAACGCCCGCCTGCGCCGCGCCATAGGCTGGGCCCCGAAGTCGCGCGGCGCCTTGCAGACCCTGGCCCCGGCCTACCCGCTGGCCGCCAAGGCGCTGAAGACCTGGGGCCCGCCCGCCAACAATGTTGAGCGCGCGCACCCGCGCCGGTTCGACGTGGATCTGTCGGCGCCCGGCTGCATCCGCTGGCGGGAGGGCATGGCCCCCGACTGGGCCGAGCCTGCCCAACCTGCCAAGCCGGCCCGCAAGTCGACCCGTCGCCGCGCGGAAGACCGCAAGGCGGCGTGACGTCGGGCGTCCCGGCCGCGAGAGCCCGTCAGGCGGTCGTGGGTCCGGTTCCGCCCCCCGGACGGGCTCTCCATCCAAAGAATGGACCCTTTTTGTCCGGATCGGATGTTCATCCGATCCGGAAAGGGTCTATGGGACGCCATGACCGAACAAGCCCTCCAGATCATCGCCCGGGGGCCCCGCGCCCTGGCGGAAGCCGCCGCCGATGCGATCGACGCCGACCCCATGCTGGAAGGCGCGACCTACTCGATCCTCGAAGAGGACGAGGACAGGGGCATCTGGCGCATCGACGCGTTTCCGACCTCGACCGACGAGGCCTTGGGGATCGAGGCCAGCCTGATCGCGTCGGGCGGCCTCACGGTGGTCGTCGAGCCTCTGGCCGACGCCGACTGGCTGGCCATGGCCCTGTCGGGCCTGCCGCCGGTGCGCGAGGGGCGCTTCTTCGTCTATGGGGTCCATGACACCGGCAGAGCGCCGGTGAACGCAGTGAAGCTGCGCATCGAGGCCGGCGCGGCCTTCGGCACAGGCCACCACGGCACCACGGCCGGCTGCCTCAAGGCCTATGACGACCTGCTCAAGGCGCGCCGCTTCGGCCGCGTGCTCGACGTCGGCTGCGGCACGGGGGTGCTGGCCATCGCCGCCGCCCGGACCGGCTCGACCAGGGCGGTCGGCACCGATATCGACGGGCCGTCCGTCCGCATCGCCAACGAAAACGCGATCGAAAACGCCGCCCGCGCCCGGTTCGTCCATGCCTCGGGCCTGAACCACCGCCTGGTGCGCCAGGACGCGCCCTACGACCTGGTGTTCGCCAACATCCTCGCCCCGCCACTCGTCGCCCTGGCCCAGGACATCAAGGGCGCCCTGCGTCCGGGCGGCATGGCCATCCTGTCGGGCCTGCTGCGCACCCAGGAGCGGCGGGTGAAGGCCGCCTATCTCTCCAAGGGCTTCCGCGTCGTTCGCCGCATCCACCGCGACGCCTGGGCGACGCTGGTCCTGCAGCGGGCCTGACCGGAACCCCTGGACGTCGCGCCGCGTTGTTGGCTTCGTCGGGGGCTCATCCCCGTGGAGGGCCGACCATGACCTACGATCCCCAGACCCCGCCGACCGCAGACGACCGCTCGGTCGGCCCGCGCAGCGGCAATTCGACCCCGTGGGTTGTCGCCGCTGTCGTCGCCGTCGTGGCGATCATCGCCGTAGCCTTCATGGTGACCAACCAGACGGCGCCCGAAACTGACGCCGCCGCTATCGCCCAGGCTCAGGACCTCGGCCGGGCCGAAGGCGCCCTCGCCGGCGCGCAGTCGACGCTCGACGCCGCCCAGAACGCGGCCAGCGCCGCCGCCGCCCAGACCACTGCCGACGCGGCCCGAGCTGCAGCTGACGCCCGCACCGCGGCCGACAGCGCCGCCCGGAGCGCCAACGACGCCGCGGCGACCGCAGCGGACCGGGCGAACGACCGCGCCGACGACACGACGCTCGAACCGCTTCCGCGATAGCTCAGACGATCTGCATCACCGCGCCGTCCAGCCCCATGATGCCGATCTCGACCTCCATGTGCGGGTGTTTGGCGAGGATGGCGGTCCGCACCGCGTAAAGCTGTTTCACATGGCTTTTCAGTTCGGTGTCGGGATCTTTCACCGCCGCCTCGCCGAGGATCATGCGGTAGGCGCCGCAGTCCCGGTGGTCGAGCAGCATCACCCGATGGACCTCGTGAAGTTCAATCGCGAGGTCCAGGTGCTGCCAGAACACCTCGCTCCAGGCCGGGAATTTGTCGTTCAGCGCGCCGAGCGAAGCCCCGGCCAGGACGATGTGGTCGTACTTCTCCCGCAGGCCGCGGGCCGCCATATAGGCCTCGATGTCGTTGGCCAGCCTGAAGTCCATGCAGGTCAGCAGCAGCATCTCCGTGTGGCCGCCGGCCCTGGCCACGCCGGGTTGCAGCGTCGACAGCAGGGTGACCCCGGCGCCGATCGCTACCGCCTGCATCGCGCGGCGGCGGGTGATGGCCGAAGAGGTCTGGATAGGGTCGCAGCAGCTCATGGTCGCCCCGGATCACGATGAAGTTGGCGGGACGATGGGGCGCATCGGTTAGCAATCGGTTTCCTGACGGTGGCGCGACCCGCGCCGGATGAATAAGTTGCCGCCCATGCGCCAGACCTTCGACGAATCCACCGAGCCGGCCTTCGGGCCCCGCCACGTGCCGCTGATCCGCGCGGCCATGCAGGCCCAGGGCCTGGACGGCTTCCTCATCCCGCATGAGGACGAGCACCAGAACGAGTATCTGCCCGAGGCCAACGACCGTCTCGCCTGGGCCACCGGCTTCACCGGCTCGGCCGGCGCGGCGGTGATCCTCAAGGAGCGGGCGGCCGTGTTCGTTGACGGCCGCTACACCCTGCAGGTTCGCGAGCAGGTCGATCAGGGCGTGTTCGAGATCCGCGATCTCGTCGAGGGCGGCGTGCCCGCCTATGTCGAGACGGCCTCCAAGGGCGCTGTGATCGGCTACGATCCGCGCCTGCACAGCCCGGACGCGCTCGGGCATCTGCGGGCCGCCGCCGACAAGGCCGGCGCGACGCTCAAGCCCGTCGACCCAAATCCGCTCGACGCTGCCTGGGGCCTCAGTCGCCCGGCTCAGCCGACCGCGCCGGTCGTGCCCCAACCGCTGGAGTTCTCCGGCGAGGACTCCAATGCCAAGCGGGCCCGCATCGGCGAGGCCCTGGCCCGTGACGGCGCCGACGCGTCGGTGATCACGGCCCCGGCCTCGATCGCCTGGCTGTTCAACATTCGCGGCGGCGACGTGATCCGCTCGCCCCTGCCCATCGGCCAGGCCGTGCTGAATGCCGACGGCACGGCGCGGCTGTTCCTCGATCCGGCCAAGGTGACCACCGACCTGCCGGCCTGGCTCGGCAACCAGGTCTCGCTGGAAAGCCCTGAAGCCCTGCCTGGCGCCCTGGCCGCGCTGAAGGGCAAGACCGTGCTGGTCGATCCGGCGCAGTCGTCGGCCTGGTATTTCGACAGGCTGGTCGAAGAGGGCGTCAAGGTCCTGCGCGGCATGGACCCCTGCACCCTGCCCCGCGCCTGCAAGAACGGCGTCGAGCTGGACGGTACCCGACGCGCCCATATCCGAGACGGCGCCGCCCTGACCAACTTCCTCCACTGGATCGCGACCGAGGGTCAGATCAATCCGCCGGACGAGAAGGAGGCCGTCGCGAAGCTGGAGGCCTTCCGCGAGGCCACGGGCGCGCTGAAGGACCTGTCGTTCGACACCATCGGCGCCGCCAACGGCCACGGCGCCCTGCCCCACTACCGCCCGACGGAGCGCAGCAATGAACGCGCCGAACAGGGCTCGCTGCTGCTGGTCGATTCCGGCGGCCAGTATCTCGACGGCACGACCGACGTGACGCGCACCATGGCCATCGGCACGCCCTCGGCCGAGATGAAGCAGCGCTACACTCTGGTGCTCAAGGGCCACCTGCATCTGGCGCGCGTGCGGTTCCCGGCCGGCACGACAGGCTCGGCGCTGGACGCCCTGGCCCGCGCGCCGCTGTGGAACGCGGGCCTCGACTACGACCACGGCACCGGCCACGGCGTCGGCGTCTATCTTGGGGTCCACGAAGGCCCGCAACGTATCGCCAAGGCCCCCAACAGCATTGCCCTGCGCCCCGGCATGATCCTCAGCAACGAGCCGGGCTACTACAAGCCGGGCGAGTACGGCATCCGCATCGAGAACCTGCAGTTCGTCACCGAGGCGACCGATGTGCCGGGCGGCGAGCGGCCGATGATGGCCTTCGAGAATCTGACCTGGGCCCCGATCGACCGGGCCTGCATCGACGTCGACCTGCTGACCGACGAGGAAACGGCGCAGATGGACCAGTACCACGCCCGGGTGCTCGACCTGATCGGCCCGCTGGTCTCGCCGGAGGTTCGCGCGTGGCTGGAAACCGCGTGCGCACCGCTCTGATCGGGTTCAACCTCCCGACCTGACCAACCCGGGGGGAGGACGTCATGTTCGTCGGACACTACGCCGCTGCACTTGCGGGCAAGGCCATCGCGCCCAAGGCGCCGCTGTGGACCTACATCGGGGCCGCCCAGTTGTTGGATATCGGCTGGTCCAGCCTGGTCATGGCCGGGGTCGAAAAGGTGAGCTTCGACCCTGACCTGCCCGGCAGCCCGCTGGTGCTGGAACACATGCCCTGGACCCACAGCCTGCCGGCGGCCATCGTCTGGTCGGTGGCGGGCCTGCTGCTGGCGCGATTTGTCCTGCGCCTGCCGTGGTGGACCGCGCTGGCGGTGGGGCTGGTGGTCTTTTCCCACTGGGCGACGGACTGGCTGGTGCACCGACCGGACCTCGAGATCTGGCCCGGTGGTGAGAAGGTCGGCCTGGCGCTGTGGAATATCCCCGGCGCGGAAAAGACCCTGGAAATGGGCCTGATCGCCCTCACCGGCGCCTGCTGGCTGTGGAACCGGGGCCGCTTCGGCCGGACGGCATGGCCGGCGCTGCTGTTCCTGACCTTCCTGGTGGCCCTGCAGATGGTCGGCGAGTTCTCGCACCCGACCGGTTCGGTGTTCGCCTTCGCCCGCCTGGGGCTGGTGGTCTATCTGGCCGTCACGGCGGTGGCCTGGCTGGCCGATCTGGGGAAACACCGGGACGAGGCGTGACGATGCGGGCGGTTATGTTCTTGATTGGCCTGGTCATCGGCATCGGTCTCGGCTGGGCGACGTTCCTGGTGCTTACCAATCAGGTCACGCTCTTGCTGAGGCTCGCGCCCGGGTGACGCGCGGCGCCCGCCCATGCTTCCCCCCCACACGTCATGGCCCGACTTGTTCGGGCCACCCATGAACACCGTGAGGGCGAGGTGCACGCGGCGGCGTCCGCTTCACAGTTCCGGAACATCGAGTGCATGGGTGGCCCGAACAAGTCGGGCCATGACGGTTCCAATTGGTGTTCAGGATTGCCCGATCAGCGCCAGCCACTCGTCCTCGGTCAGCACCTGCACGCCGTGCTTCTCGGCGTCCTTGAGCTTTGACCCGGCGCCCGGACCGGCCACGACCAGGTCGGTCTTCTTCGACACCGAGCCGGCCGTCTTGGCGCCCAGCGCCTCGGCCTGGGCCTTGGCTTCGTCGCGGGTCATCTTCTCCAGCGCGCCGGTGAAGACCACGGTCTTGCCGGCGACGGCGGTGTCCGTCTTGGCCTTGGCCAGCGGCGTGATCGCGTCCAGCTCCGCCACCAGCGCCTCGACCAGCGCGCGGTTGTGCGGCTCGCGGAAGAAGCTGGCGATCGACTGGGCAGCAACCGGGCCGATGCCGTCGATGGCCGACAGGTGCTGAAAGTCGTCGCCCGGCGCGCCGCCGGCGGCGTCTTTCACCGCCGCGACGAAAGCCCCCCAGGTCTCGAACAGGTCGGTCACCGCCCGGCGCGCAGGCGCGGCCAGGCCGGCCAGGGCGTGGTCGATCTTGGTCGCCATCGGCGCGTCGGGCCAGGGATCGTCGCCCAGGGTCGGCGCGAGGGATAGCAGCTGATCCCGCGCCTTCGGCCCCATGCCGTGCAGTTCGGATATCTCGACATAGGCCGGCGTCGGGGCCTGCGCGGACGCCGCCAGCACCGCCCGCTCCAGGTCGGAGAAGCTGTCGAAAGCCCGCGCCAGATGGGTCGCCGTGGTTTCGCCGATGTCGCGGATGCCGAGGCCGAACAGGAACCGGTCCATGCCGATGGTCCGGCGCGCGTCGATGTTGCGGATGATGTTGGCGACCGAGGTCTCGCCGTAGCCGTCCCGCTCGCGCAGGGCGGCCAGCTTCTCCTCGTCGCGCGCCAGCCGGAAGATATCGGCCGGCGCCTTGAGCCAGCCCTCATCGAGGAACGCCTGCAGCTGCTTTTCGCCCAGCCCCTCGATGTCGAACGCTCGTCGGGAGACGAAATGCTTCAGGTGTTCGATCTTCTGAAACGGACAGGCGAACTCGCCGGTGCAGCGCCGCGCCACGGTGGTCGCGCCGCCGGCCGTGGTTTCCTGGACCACCGCCGTCTTCAGCGGGCAGATGCAGGTGGTCGGAAAGGCATAGGGCGCTCCCCGACCCGGCCGGTCGGCGTCCACCGGCCCCAGCACCTGCGGGATCACGTCGCCGGCGCGCTGCAGGGTCACCGTGTCGCCGATGCGGATGTCCTTGCGGGCGATCTCGTCGGCGTTGTGCAGGGTCGCATTGCGCACCACGACGCCGCCGACGGTCACCGGGCGCAGCCGGGCAACCGGCGTCAGGCTGCCGGTCCGGCCGACCTGGATGTCGATGTCCTCAAGCACAGTCGTCGCCTGCTGCGCCGGGAACTTGTGGGCGATGGCCCAGCGCGGCGAGCGCGAGACGAAGCCCAGCCGCTGTTGCCAGTCCAGCCGGTCGACCTTGTAGACGACGCCGTCGATGTCATAGGCCAGCGTCGGCCGGGCCGCGCCGATGTCGCGATACACGCCGAGCAGCCCCTCGGCGTTCTCGACACAGCGCGACCGGTCGTTGGTCGTGAAGCCCCAGGCCGCCAGCCTGGCCAGCGCGCCACTCTGGGTCTCGGCGAACTGGGCGCTGGCCTCGCCCCAGGCATAGGCGAAAAAGCGCAGCGGCCGCCTGGCGGTGATGGTCGGATCGATCTGGCGCAGGGAGCCGGCCGCGAAATTGCGCGGATTGGCGTAGGTGCGGCTGCCCGCCTCTTCCGCCGCCTTGTTGAACGCCTCGAACTCGGCCAGCGGCGCGTAGACCTCGCCACGGATCTCGACCACGTCGGGAACTTCACCGGTCAGCCGGTCGGGAATGTCCGGCAGGGTGCGCAGGTTGGCGGTGATGTCCTCGCCCGTGCGGCCGTCGCCACGCGTCGCGCCCCGGATCAGGACGCCCCTTTCGTAACGGATCGAGGCCGACAGGCCGTCGATCTTGGGCTCGGCCGTGAAGGCGACCGGCTCGTCCACCGCCAGCCGCAGAAACCGCCGCACCCGGGCGACGAAATCAACCACCTCCTCGTCGGCGAAGGCGTTGTCGAGGCTGAGCATCGGCACGCCGTGCTCCACCGGCGCGAACTGCTCGGACCGCGAGGCGCCGACCTTCAGCGAGGGGCTGTTTTCCCTCACCAGATGCGGGAATCGCGCCTCGATCGCCTCGTTGCGCCGCTTGAGCGCGTCGTAGTCCGCGTCGCTGACCGTCGGAGCGTCTTCCTGGTGGTAACGCAGGTCGTGCCCGGCCAGCTCATCGGCCAGCCGCTCCAGCTCCGCGGCGGCTTCGGATTCGGTGAGGTCGGGGACGGGAGTCATTCCCTAGGATTACCCAGCTTGCCGGCGCGTCGCCAGTGTCCCTTCAACCGCTCACCCCGGCGAATGCCGGGGCCCAGATCAAAGGGAGGGCCGTCAGAGGGTTGGCTTCGAGTTTTGTCACCTGGGTCCCGGCATTCGCCGGGATGAGCGGAGGGGGTCAGGCCCCGATCAGCGCCCGGGCCGCCGCCCTCGCCGCATCCGTGATTTCCGCCCCGGACAGCATCCGGGCGATCTCTTCCTCGCGGGCGTCGGGCGACAGGGTCTCCACCGCGGTGCGGATGCGGCTGTCGTCGCCGCTCTTGCTGATCCGCCAGTGGGCGTGGGCCCGGGCGGCCACCTGCGGGCTGTGGGTCACAACCAGCACCTGGGCCTCGCCGGCTAGTCGGCGCAGGCGCAGGCCCACGGCATCGGCCACAGCGCCGCCGACGCCCTGGTCAACCTCGTCGAAGATCATCAGCGGCTGGGCGCCCGCGACCCGACCGGCCAGCGCGGCCTTCAGGGCCAGGGCGAAACGGGCCAGCTCACCGCCCGAGGCGATCGACTCCAGCGGCCCGAACGGCGCGCCGGGGTTGGTGCAGATCTCGAACGCCACGCGATCCATGCCGGACGGCCCGGCCCGGTCCTCGGCCAGCGGCTCGACGGCGGCGCGGAAGCGGGCCTTGTCCAGCTTCAACGGCTCCAGTTCACCCTCGACGGCGGCGGAAAGCCGGTCGCCCGCCCCGCGGCGCTCTGCCGACAGGGTCGTGGCGGCCTTCCCATAGGCGGCGCGGGCGGCCGTCTCGGCGGCCTCGGCCTCGCGCAGCGCCTCTCCCGAAGTCTCAACCGCCCGCAGGCGCGCCGCGAAGTTCGCCCGCGCCGCCGGCAGGGACTCGACAGCGACCGACAGCTTGCGGGCCATGGCGCGCAGGGCGAACAGTCGCTCCTCGGCCTCCTCCAGCCGCTTGGGATCGAGATCGAAGGCCTGGGCGGCGTTATCAATCGCCGCCTCGGCCTCGCGCACCTCGCTGACGGCCCGGTCGACGGCTTCAGCGGCGGCGGTCAGGCGCTGAATGGCGGGGCCCTCAGCCGCGGCGCCGGCCTGGATGGCCCGCTCCCGCGCGCGTTCCAGCGCCCGGAAGGCCTGTGACAGCCGGTTGGCGGTGCTCTCCCCGGCCAGGGCGTCGCGGGCCGCGTCGACGTCGCCCAGCGCCTTCTCGGCCGCGCCGAGCAGCGCCCGCTCCTCGGCCAGGGCCGTCTCCTCGCCTTCGCGCGGGTCGAGCCTGTCGAGCTCCGCCAGGCGCAGGGTCAGTTCCTCGATCTCGGCCTCGGCGTTGGCGGCCTGGTCGCGCAGGATCCCTGCCCGCTCGCGCGCCGCCCGCCAGCCACTCCAGGCGCCCGCGACGGCGCCCAGCGAGACGCCGCCGAAGGCGTCGAGCAGCGCGCGGTGGGTGCGGGGATCGAGCAGGCCGACCGTTTCGTGCTGGCCGTGAACCTCGAGCAGCAGCGCGCCCAGTTCCTTGAGCGCGGCCACGCCCGTGGCCTGATCATTGACGAAAGCCCGGCTGCGGCCGTCAGCGGACAGCTGTCGGCGCAGGACGAGGTCCTCGTCCCGCGCGTAGCTGAGCCCCTTCTCGTCGAGCAGGGCCCAGACGGCATGGTCGGCCGGCGGGGAAAAGATGGCGGTGGCGGTCGCCTGCTGGGCGCCGCGCCGCACCAGTCCGGCGTCGGCGCGCGCGCCGGTGGCGAGACCCAGGGCGTCGAGAATGATCGACTTGGCCGCGCCGGTCTCGCCGGTCAGGGCGGTCAGCCCTGGCCCGATGGCGAGATCCAGCGTCTCGATCAGCACGACGTCGCGAATGGCCAGCCCGATCAGCATGACCGGCAGTCTAGCCTGATTTTCGGGAAGTCAGTGCCCGAAGAGACGGCCGAACATGCCCTTTTTCTTCGGCGGGGCCGCCGGCGCCGGCGCAGCCGCTTCAGGCGGCGGCGCGGCGGTCGGCGGCGCATGCTCGCCGGGAGGCGGCAGGGCCGTACCCCGGTTCAGCAGGCGGTCGAGATAGCTGCGCTTGGCGCCCGGCGTCTTCGGCGCGACGGCCGGCTGCAGGCCACGGTCGGTCAGCAGCCTGTAGGCGTCGGAATACCAGGCGTCGCCGGGGAAGTTCGCGCCCAGCACGGCGCCGTTGTTGGTCGCTTCCTGGATCAGGCCGACCGTCAGGTAACACTCGACCAGGCGGTAAAGCGCTTCCGGCGTGTGCGTCGTGGTCTGGTAGCGGTCGACGACCGTGCGGAACCGGCCGATGGCGGCGATGGTCTGACCCTGGCGCAGATAGTAGCGGCCGATGTTCATTTCCTTGCCGGCCAGCTGGTCCTTGACCATGTCCACCTTCAGGCGGGCGTCGGCGGCGTATTCGCTGTTGGGGAAGCGCTGGATGATTTCCTGCAGTGAGGCCAGCGCCTGCTCGGTCGAGGCCTGGTCGCGACCCACGTCAACGATCTGCTCGAAATAGCAGATGGACTTGAGATAGTAGGCGTACACGACCGACTGGTTGCCCGGGTAGAGCTGGATGAACCGCTCGGCGTCCTTGATGGCGTCGGCGTACTGGTTGCCCTGGTAGTGGGCGTAGGCAGTCATCAGAATCGCCCGGCGCGACCACTCCGAATAGGGATGCTGGCGCTCCACTTCCTGGAAGTAGGACACCGCTTCGTTCCAGCGGTGCTGGTCGAGCTTCAGGGCCCCGGTCGCGTAGAGCAGCTCGACAGGCCGTTCCTCGTACGCAAGGCGCGGCTTGGGCTTTTCGCGGGCGCAACCGGCCGCGACGAGGGACATGGTGATGGCAAGGATGAGAAGGGCCGCCCGGCCAGTCGATCTAGGAAACACTTACCCTCACCTCGAACCAGTTCGCGCGCCCCCGGGCGCAGCTCACGGCTTCTACACCACACAAAGGCGGGCGCAAATGCGGCGGAAACGGTTCAACCGACCTGAGCGAGCGCCGGGGCCAGCGTCCGCATGCGCCAGGCCTGCGGATTGGCCATCAGGGCGCGCACCAGCTGGTTGTTCAGGCCATGGCCGGCGTACAGGCCCTCGAAGCGGGCCATGAGCGGCGCGCCGAGGACATAGAGATCGCCGACAGCGTCCAAAGCCTTGTGGCGCACGAATTCGTCCGGGCGGCGCAGGCCTTCCGGGTTCAGCACGCGATCGCCGTCGAGGACCACGGCGTTCTCCATCGAGGCCCCGCGGGCGAGGCCGGCGGCGCGCAGCGCCTCGACATCCTTGAGGAAGCCGAATGTGCGGCAATCGGCCAGCTCTTCGCGGAAAGACTGTTCGGTGATTTCCAGATCGACACGCTGGCGGCCGATCGGCGCCGAGTCGAACTGGATCTCGAAGGCCATTTCGAAGGTGTCGCAGGGCAGCAGGGCGGCCGTCTTGTCACCGTCGACAACTTCGATCGGCTCCAGAACCTCGATGAAGTGGCGCGGGGCTTCCTGGCGACGGCGGCCGGCGCGGTCGAGAACCTGGAGGAAAACTTCCGACGATCCATCGAGGATCGGCACTTCCGGCCCGTCCAGCTCGACAACGACGTTGTCGATGGCTAGGGCCGACATGGCGGCCATCAGGTGCTCGATGGTCGAAACGGACACGCCGGCGGCGTTGTTGATCACGGTGCCGAGGCGCGTCTGACCCACGGCTTCAGCCGAAACGCGGATGGCGTTGTCGCGGTCCTTGATGTCGGTGCGCACAAAGGTGATGCCGGCGTTGGCGGCGGCAGGACGCACGGCGACCCGGACATGGGCTCCGGTGTGAACGCCCACGCCCGCGAAAATCACGGGGCCGGCGACAGTGTGCTGATGATACGCCGACACGGACACGGAAAACCCTTTGACCAACTGCTGAGGGTCATTCCGACCGCTCAACGCCCCACGTGCCATTTAAGGACAATGCTGCAGCGCGACAAAACAAACCCTGTTTCGGATTGTTACCCTGCCAACGCATTGATTTAGCAGCCTGAAACGACAAATCCCGGCCGGACTGTTACAGTCCGACCGGGATCAGTTGTGCTGGTGGTTGAGCCGGAAGTCCGGCTTTTCCCGTGAGAGGCTAGTTGGCCAGCCGGCGCAGGAAGCTGGGGATTTCGAGATCCTCGCCCTCGTCGGCCTGGGGCTCTTCCATCATCTGCGGCGCGGCGGCCGTGGCGGCGCGGCCGGTGGCGCGCACGGCGGGCGGGCCTTCATAGCGCTGCTGTTGCTGCTGCGGGCGGCCGCCGAACAGGCTCAGGAAGCCCTTGCGCTGCTGGCGGCTGTCCTCGAAGTGCGGGTCCGCATAGAGCGGCGCTTCGAGTTCGTCCTCTTCTGCGACCAGCGGATCGACGATCATGGTGCGCGGTTGCTCGACCTGCATCGTGTGATGGACGGGCGGCGTGATCACCGGCGGCGGCGCGTCGAAGGTCAGTTCGGGCTCAGGCGCGGGCTCGAAAGTCAGCTCCGGCTCGATGTGCGGCGTCTCCATCCGCGGAGCCTGGTAGCTCGGCGCAGCCGCGCGGATCGGTTCCTGGTAAGTCGGCTGCTGAACCGGCGCCGCGGCGAACCCGTGGATCGGCTCGACGATCAGCGGCTTGGCCGTGGCGTTCACGCGCATCGGCCGGGCCGGTTCGATGGCGGCGATCGAGGCGCCGTCCATGCCGGTGGCGACCACCGAGACGCGGATCGAGCCTTCCAGCGCCGGATCGAAGGCCGCGCCGAAGATGACGTTGGCTTCCGGATCGACCTGGTCGGTAATGGCGTTGGCCGCTTCGTCGACTTCCAACAGGGTCATGTCGAGGCCGCCGGTCACGTTGACCAGCACGGCCTTGGCGCCCTTGAGCGAGACTTCGTCGAGCAGCGGGTTCTGGATGGCGTTCTGGGCGGCCATCAGGGCGCGGTCTTCACCGGTCGCCTCGCCGGTGCCCATCATCGCCTTGCCCATCTCGGTCATGACCGTGCGGACGTCGGCGAAGTCGAGGTTGATCAGGCCCGGCAGCACCATCAGGTCGGTGATGGAGCGGACGCCGGAGTGCAGCACCTGGTCGGCCATGCCGAACGCTTCGGCGAAGGTCGTGCGCTCGTTGGCGACGCGGAACAGGTTCTGGTTCGGAATGACGATCAAGGTGTCGACGTAGCGCTGCAGCTCGGCGATGCCCGCGTCGGCCAGCCGCATGCGATGGCGGCCTTCAAAGTGGAACGGCTTGGTGACCACGCCGACCGTCAGGATGCCGCGCTCACGCGCGCACTTGGCGATGATCGGCGCGGCGCCGGTGCCGGTGCCGCCGCCCATGCCGGCGGTGATGAACACCATATGGGCGCCGTCGAGATGCTCGCCGATCTCGGGCGCGGACTCTTCGGCGGCGCTCATGCCGACTTCAGGATGGGCGCCCGCGCCCAGGCCCTGGGTAACCGTCACCCCGAGCTGGATGCGGCGTTCGGTCTTGGCGAACTGAAGCTGCTGGGCGTCTGTGTTGGCGACGACGAACTCGACGCCCTCCAGCCCGGCTTCGATCATATTGTTGACCGCGTTGCCGCCAGCGCCACCGATGCCGAAAACGACGATCCTGGGCTTAAGCTCGGTGGTCTGAGGTGCGTACAGCTTCATAGTCGGGACCCCGCGTCCTGTTGTTCTTTCGAACGTGCCGACGATCCACCCGCCGGGAATGCCTTACGGCGGGGTTAACATCGGACCCACATCGTTAATTGGCAGTTAACCGCATAGCGTGAGTCGGCGCCGGATCGAGACGCCTGCGGAGTAAATTTGTTGATTCGTAAGGGGTTGCGCGAATCAACGCGCGACGCCTGCTACAAATTATCTCGCAGCCACGCAGCGACTTTCGCCACAGGCCCCGCTTTTGGATCAAGCGGTTCGCGGCGGACGCGGGCCCCGGCCAGCGCTTTGGCGGACACCGCTTCGCGCGGACCGAAGGCGGCGCGGTGCAGAATTCCGGCGGCGGCGCAGAAGGCGGGACCGGTTACGGCGTCGGCCAGATGCGGCACCCGGCGCGGACGACCAAGGCGCACGGGACGGTCAAACACGCGCACCGCCACTTCGCGAACGCCGGCCAGCTGGCTTGCGCCGCCGGTCAGGACGATGCCGGCGCCGGGCTCGATGGCCGCGCCCGAGGCCTTGAGCCGTTCACGGAGCAGTTCGAGCGTTTCCTCGACGCGGGGGGCGATGATCCCCTTCAGCAGCGAGCGCGGAGCGATCACCGGGCTGGCGCCGGGGTCGTCGCCCCGGGGCGGCGCCTCGATCATCTCGCGGTCCTCGTTGGCCGAGGCGATGGCCGAGCCGTGCAGGGTCTTCAGCCGCTCGGCGCCGGCGCGGGAGGTGGAGAATCCTCGGGCGATATCCTGGGTCACATGCTCCCCGCCGACGGCGAGGCATTCGACGTGGACCAGGCTGCCGCCGCTGAACACAGCCGCCGAGGTGACGCCGGCGCCCATGTCGATGCAGATGGCGCCCAGGTCCATCTCGTCTTCCTCGAGGGCGGCCAGGGCCGAGACGAACGGCGCGGCGACCACACCCTCGAACTGCAGGTGCGCGCGCTCCACGCAGTGTCCCAGGGTCTGGAAGATGGTCTCGGCGATGGACACGACCACCAGATCGACGCCCAGCGACTTGCCGAACATGGCGCGCGGGTCGCGGACTCCCTTCTGGGAGTCGACCGACCAGGCGATCGGCAGGATGTGCAACGGCCGGCGTCCCGGCAGGCGGATCTGGTCCAGCGCGGCGGCGAGGGCCCGCGAACAGTCGTTGTCCGAGATCGGGCGGGCGCCGATGGAGACCCGGGCCGAAACGCGGTCGCTGCGCATCTGGCCGCCGGCGGTGGCGATGGTCACCCCCTGGACGCTGACGCCGGCGACCAACTCGGCTCGCTCGACGGCCAGGGCGATGGCTTCCGCCGCCTCGTCCATGCTGGAGATGGTCGCGCCCTTGACGCCGCGCGACTGGACGTAGCCCACGCCGGCCGTGGTCAGGGTGCGGTCCGAGCGGCGCACGCCCTCGGGCTTCATGACGAAACAGGCGACCTTCGAGGCGCCCAGGTCGACGGCCGCGATTACCGGCTGACGGGCGAGCGCCGCCTTCAGGCTGTCCCCAGCCTGTTTGCGATCGTCCTGCCGCGTCAAAGTCTTCGTCACCCTAGGCCCCCAAATCCACTATGCGCCGTCCGAAGCGAGCGGCTCGCCCGGCGACGGCGCCCCACGCGGGCGGACGGCGACAATGCCGGGCTCGCGCAGGTCGATACGTTCAAATCCAAGCTCGAGGATGCGCTGACGCTGATCGAGCTGGTCCAGCTGGATCAGGGCCGACTCCTCCTCGACGGCCGGCAGCTGAACCAGCCCGCCGTCCTTCAGCCGCAGGTCCCAGCGACGGCCGTCGACCCGCACGATAGCTTCCAGCCGTTCGACCAGCCGGGGCCGCGAATTCACCGCCTGCAGAATCTGGGCGGCGCCTTCATTGGCCCCCTCCCCGACGATCAGCGGCAGTTGCGGGAAGCGTCCCGCGTCCGCTTCCGGAATCGGACGCCCCCCGGCATCGATCACGAAGGTGCGGCCGTGGTTCTGCCAGACGGCCATGGTCTGGCGTTCGCGCACGGCCACGACGAGCGTGTCTGGCAGCAGGCGCACGACCTGCGCGTCCTGGACCCAGCCGACGCCCTCCACCGACTGGCGGACCGCGTCCAGGTCGATGTCGAGGATCGGCTGGCCGAGTTGCAGGCCGGTGGCCGCCAGGATGGCGCGCTCGGCCATCGGCGAGGCGCCCTGGACGTGCACCGCGCGCAGCTTGAAGCCCAGGCCCGCGGTCTGGCCCGCGACCGCCTGTTGGGTGTTCCGGGCAAGCGCCTGGGCGCGGTGGCCGGTGGCGAGGGTGACGACCAGGCCAATGCCGAAGACCACGCCGGCAGCCATGATGGCGATCCGGGGCGGCAGGCCGACGCCACGGGCAGCCCGCAGCTTGGCCGCGGTCTGGGGCCCCTTGGCGGAGGCGCGGGGTTTTCCCTGACTGACGGGCGCTTTGGCCCCGGACCTGGCGCTACTGCGCCGGGCCCCCCGCAATGTCGCGGGCATACGCGTCCTCCACGATCCAGAGCACCAGTTGGTCGAACGACATTCCGAGATGCGCCGCCTGTTCTGGGACCAGAGAGGTCGGCGTCATTCCGGGCTGCGTGTTGACCTCCAACAGGACCAGAAGACGTTTAACGGGGTCATAACGAAGATCACTTCTGGTCACCCCTCGGCAACCAAGAGCGGCGTGGGCGAGCTCGGACAGGCGCAGGGCGCGGTCGAAGTCTTCCTGCGGCATGCGCGCCGGCACGACGTGCTGCGAGCCGCCCGCGGCGTATTTGGCGTCGTAGTCGTAGAAGCCGGACGTCGGGACGATCTCGGTGACCGTCACCGCCTTGCCGTCACGCACGGCCACGGCCAGCTCGAGGCCGTGGATATAGGGCTCGATCATCACCTCTTCGCCGTAGGTCCAGGACGGGGCGACGATTTCCTGCGGCGGGCGGTTGGCGCCGTCAAAGACGATGAACACGCCGACCGACGAGCCCTCGGCGTTCGGCTTGACCACATAGGGCGGCGGCATGACGTGGTCGCGCGCCGCCTCGAAGCGGTTGAACAGCCCGCCGCCGGGCACCGTGACTCCCGCCGCCGCCAGAACCGCCTTCGACTTGGCCTTGTCCATGGCCAGGGCCGACGCCAGCACGCCGCAGTGGGTGTAGGGCAGGCCCAGTGTCTCCAGCACGCCCTGGACACAGCCGTCCTCGCCCCATTCCCCGTGCAGCGCGTTGAAGCAGACGTCGGGCTTGAGCGCGGTCAGCACCTGGGCCAGGTCCCGGCCTGCATCGACCCGGCTGACCCTGGCCCCGAGGTTCTCCAGCGCCGTGGCGCAGGCCGCGCCGGAGACGAGGCTGACCTCACGCTCGGAGGACAGGCCGCCGAGCAGAACGGCGACATGGCGGCCGGCCAGGGGAAGGGTCATGCGAGGCTCCGGGATTCAGACGGCAGTGCTTTAGCCGCCATAGCAGCCGGTTGTTAAGCCGCCGCTGCCGAAGTGTGGATTTTTGATCGAGGCGGTCGCGGGCCAAAATGCTCCCCCATCGGGGGAGCTGTCGGCGAAGCCGACTGAGGGGGTCACCCGAAATCTGAGCGGACCCCCTCCGTCCCGGCTACGCCGGGCCACCTCCCCCGAAAGGGGAGGACCTTACGGCGCCTTTGGCGCCGCGGCCGTCGGCGCGGCGCGGTAGTCCGCCTCGCTCTGCGCCAGCATGTAGAGCAGCGCCGCCCAGGCGGCGACGTTCTGGTTCAGTTGGACCGGGTCGACCTTGTCGATCGTGTCGTCGCCCGAGTGATGCAGGTCGAAATAGCGCAACGCGCTCTGGCGCAGGGTGAACACCGGCACGCCGGCAGCCTGTAGCCCTTCGACATCCGAACCGCCGAACGGCGCAGGGTCGCGCGAGATGAAGATATTCAGCGACCCCAGCACGGTCGGCAGTTCCGCCAGCGCCGGGTCTTTCATCGCGTCCTTGGGCAGCATCAGGCTGAAGATGCTGTCCGCGCCGAGATCACTCTCGCTGGCCATGACGATGCCCGGGACCTCGTCCTTGTGCGCGGCCAGATAGGCCTCGCTGGAGCCGCCGGACTCTTCGGAGCCCCACATGACCACGCGGATCGTGCGGCGCGGGTGCTTGGGCAGGGCGCCGATCAGCTTGGCGGCGGCCGTGGTGATGGCGATGCCCGAGGCGTCGTCGATCGCGCCCGTGCCAGGATCCCAGCTGTCGAGGTGGCCGCCGATGACGATGACCTCCTCCGGCTTGCTGCTGCCGGCGATCTCGCCGGAGATGTTCCACGCGACGCCCTTGGGATCGGTGGTCGAGGCGAGATTGAGCTTGATGCGCACCGGGCCGCGCTTGGCGAGCCGCTCGATCAGGTCGGCGTCGGGCACGCCCAGCGCCGCCGCCGGGATCTTCGGCGCGTCCTCGGCATAGCCCAGCACGCCGGTGTGCGGCAGGCGGGAGTCCGACGTCGAGACCGAGCGCATCAGGAAGGCCACCGCGCCACGCTTTGCCGCCTCGGACGGGCCGGAGCGGCGGACGATGCCGGCGGCGCCGTAGCCCTGGCCGTCCTGGGTGCGGGTCATCGGCTGGTTGACCACGGCGATCTTGCCTTTGAGCGAGCCGACCGGCGCGGCCAGCAGGGCGGCGTAGGACTTGAACACCACCACCTCGGCCTCGATGCCCTTGGCGGGCGTCGGGACGGTGCGGCCAAGGCCGATGATCGACAGCTGGAACGGATAGGGGCCGGTGATCGAAGCCGACTCCGCACCGCGCGCCCAGCTCGGCTTGGCGAATTCCTCGACCTTCACATTGGTGAAGCCCAGGTCGGTGAAGGTCTTCACCGCCCAGTCCTTGGCCCGGGCCATGCCAGGTGAACCGACCAGACGCGGGCCGACGGTGGAGGTCAGGTCCTCCACCGCCTGGACGGTGCTGGAGGACCTGACCTCCACCGTCGGCCCGCGTCTGGTCGGTTCACCTGGCATGGCCCGGGCCAAGGACTGGGCGGTG
>JBKJII010000463.1:0-5090 GCA_046598505.1 Caulobacter sp.
ACGCCGCTGCCCGCCGGCAGCCGCTCTGCAACCCCTTCCGGATCCGGTGTCCGGGCGGGGTCGGTGACGAACAGCAGACGCGGCAGGGGCTTTGCTGCGGCGAAACGGGGTCGTAAGGACGCCGCAAGGTCCGTCAACTGCTGGAGATCGTCGTTTGCCGCCGTCATCGGATATCGCCGCCGCCCGCCGCTCGGTGCTGGATCGTGTCGCCGCCGCAGCCCGTGAGGCCGGCCGCGATCCGGACGATGTGACTCTGGTCGCCGTCTCCAAGCAACAGCCCGATCAGCGGATCGACGCCATGCTGGCGGCTGGTCAGCGGGTTTTCGGCGAAAACCGTGTCCAGGAAGCCCGGGAACGCTGGGTTTCGCGCCGTGCCGGGGTCGAGCTTCGGCTGATCGGGCCCCTGCAGACCAACAAGGCGCGCGAAGCGGTGGCCCTGTTCGATGTCATCGAGACCCTTGACCGTGAAAGCCTGGCCCGGACCCTGGCTGACGAGATCCAGCAAGCGGGCGCCGCGCCGCGACTGTATGTCCAGGTCAACACCGGTGAAGAGCCGCAGAAGGCCGGGGTCCGCCCGCCCCAGGCCGACGCCTTCATCGCCGCCTGCCGGGCCAAGAGTCTGGTCCTGGAGGGCCTGATGTGTATCCCGCCGGAGTTGGAGCCGCCGGAGCGGCATTTCACCTTGCTGGCGAAGATCGCCCTGCGGAACGGGCTGGGGAAGCTGTCGATGGGCATGAGCGCTGACTACGAGGCGGCCGTGCGGGCCGGCGCGACCAGCGTGCGGGTTGGTTCAGCATTGTTTGGCGGCCGCACGCCGCGCTGAAGCTCGCACGATCGCCCCCGACACCCTATCTGTGCGGTGAATGCCCTGTGGCGGTTGGCCTGAGGGGCCGAACCGGTGCATGGTCCCCCTATGGTGCAACGCAAGACCCTCCTGATCGTCGATGACGACGCCGACCTGCGCACAGCGCTGGCCGAACAACTGGCGCTCCACGAGGAGTTCGTCGTCGTCCAGGCCGAAACCGCCGGCGAAGGCGCCCGGCTCGGCAAGGAGGCCCGGCCGGATTTGATCCTGCTCGACGTAGACCTGCCGGACATGGACGGCCGCGAGGCCTGCCGGTTGATGCGCAAGGGCGGAGTGACCAGCCCGATCATCATGCTGACGGCCGCCGCCAGCGACTCCGACACAATCCTGGGCCTCGATTCCGGGGCCAATGGCTACCTGACCAAGCCCTTCCGCTTCGGTGTGTTGCTGGCCCACATCCGTTCGCAGCTGCGCAGCCACGAGGCGTCCGAGGACGCGGTGTTCCGCATCGGCCCCTACGAGTTCCGCCCGGCGTCCAAGCTGCTGGTCGACGACAAGGCCAAAAAGGTCCGGCTGACCGAGAAAGAAACCAACATTCTCAAATACCTGTACCGGTCCGGGTCCAAGGCGGTATCCCGCGAGGAACTGCTGACCGAGGTCTGGGGCTATAACGCCGGGGTCACGACCCACACGCTGGAGACCCATGTCTACCGGCTGCGGCAGAAGATTGAGCCCGATCCCGCCAACGCGAGGCTGCTGCTGACCGAAGCGGGTGGCTACAGGCTACAACCTTAGTTGACACACAACTAAGTCTAACTAGGCTTTCCCGGTAAACATCGAGGACGGCCATGGGAAAATACGACCCTCTGGGCAGGTTTCTGGCTGATGCGACAGGGACCGAGGTCCCTTTGACGTTCGGGGAGATCGAGCGGATCACCGGCTTTCCGTTGCCGGCGTCGAAGCGCTATCCGGCGTGGTGGAGCAACAATCCCGACAACAATGTCATGACCCGCGCCTGGCTGGACGCCGGGTTTCTGACCGAGCAGGTCGATATCGGCGCCGAGCGGCTGGTTTTTCGACGGGCCGGCAAGGCGCGTCGTCTGGAGACAAGGCCCGTCGGCGAGGGCCCGGGGGTTATGGCGCGGCTTCAGGCCCGGCTGGGGGGCTCGGTGACCATTGCGCAGGGGGTCGACCTGACGCTCCCGACCGGCGACGTCTGGCAGGCCGAACGATGACCCCGCGCCCTATTCTGCTCGATACGGCGGCCATCCTCTGGGCCACGGAGGCGAACGGGCTGTCGCCGGCGGCGCAGGAGGCCATCGCCGAGGCTGAACGCGCCGGCGCCCCGATCCTGGCGTCACCGATCAGCGCCTGGGAAATCGGCATGCTGGTGTCTCGGGGACGGATCGCGCTGCGTGAGGATCCCAAACGCTGGTTCGACAGTCTGATCGCGGCCGGGATCGCCCTGGCGGACCTGACGCCGGAGATTTTCATGGATTCGTCGTTCCTGCCGTTGTCGCGGTTGCGGGACCCGGCGGACCGAATTCTGGTCGCGACGGCCCGGGTGCTCGACCTGCGGATCATGACGCGGGACCGGCCGATCCTCGACTACGCGGCCGCCGGCTATGTCCAGGCCATCGCCTGCTGATCAGATGTGGAAGTCGGCTGTGACCGGAGCGTGGTCGCTGGGCTTGTCCCAGCCGCGCACGTCGTCGTGGATGCGGCTGAGGGCCTTGCCGGTGTGGAAGGCCGACGCGCGCAGGCCGGGCGTGGCGAGGATATGGTCCAGCAACAGGCCGCGGTTGGACTGGCGGAAGTCGGCCGCCCGATAGCTCCACCAGCTGGCCAGCTTCTCCGGCTCGGGCGAGGCCTCGCGAAGCAGATTGATCAACCCCAAAGACGCCTCCAGGGCCCGGAAGGCCTCGATCTCGACCGGCGTGTGGCTGACGATCTTCGACATGTATTTGTGGTTCCAGACGTCGAACTCGCCCGGGGCCACGTTGAGATCGCCGGTGACCACCAATGGATCCTTGGGGCTCCGCTTGCCCAGCTCGGCCGTCAGCCTGGCGTAGAAGTCGAGCTTGTGGTCGAACTTGGGGTTCACCGTCCGGTCCGGCTCATCGCCGCCGGCCGGGATGTAGAAGTTGTGGATCTCGATCCCGGCGATCCTGGCGCCGACGCAGCGTCCGTGGCCCTCACGGCAGACATTCAGCGGCGGCGCGTCCTCGATCGGCAGCCGGGAGGCGATGGCCACGCCGTGCCAGCCCTTCTGGCCGGCGATGCGGAAGTGATTGAAGCCGAGCGCCTCGAACATCGCCGTGGGGAACTCGTGCGTCTGGCACTTGATCTCCTGCAGGCAGAGAACGTCCGGCGCGACCTCGTCGACCATGCGGCCGACCAGGACGCCACGCGGGCGGACCGAGTTGATGTTCCAGGTGGCGAGACGAAGGCGCATCCGGCCTTGGTAAGCTGTTTCGCGGCAAAGAAAACGCCCGGACGCGGTAAGCGCCCGGGCGTAAAAAGTTGTCTCTCATGCCGCGGCCGGGAGGGGATAGGTTCCGGCACGGTATTCTCACGGCTGCGCGAGGTCGGGCGCGCAATCCATGAGTGGCATTATCGCAACGTCGGGATGGAAACGTCAATCGTGATTCGCGTCTATTGTTGCCTGTTGCGAATACGTCACAAATCTAGCGTCGCGGCGGGGTCTGGGGGAAGGGCGCGCGGAACAGGCCCGGGTCGAGGTCGCCGACGCGGACCAGGCTGGTCAGGCGCACCTGGGTCTCGGCGTTGCGGGCGTCGGTGATCTTCCAGCCGATCAACTGCATCGGACTTTCCTGGAAGCTCAGCACGATCTGGCCGCGGGTCTTGCCGGCGCGATCCTGGGCCGTCAGCTCAAAGCCGTCGTTCAGGCGATTCACGCGGGTCACCGTGACGCCGCGGTCCAGCCGGATCTCGTCAGCGAGGAACAGCTTCAGCGGCGTCTGGCTGAGGAAGTAGCGGTTGACCATCTTGAGCCGCTTGTCGGCCACGGAGACGATCTTGCCGTCCGACACCACCAGCAGACTTGAGGGTGCGTCGTATTCAAAGCGGGCCCGACCGGGGCGTTGGAGGTAGACCGCGCCCTGGGTTACCGAGCCGCGAGGGTCGGTCTGGACAAAGCGACCGCGCGCCGAAGGCAGGCCCTGCAGGTAGGCGACGGCCTTGTCGACCATGGCCTGGTCGGCGGGCGCCAGGGCGCGGGCGAGCGCCGGAACCGGCAGCAGCAGGGCCGGGGCGGCGAGGATCAGGGCGCGGCGTGTGGTGTTCATGAAACCCGTCTAGCAGCTTGCCGCGGCGAATCTAGGGCGGTGGCCCGGCCAGGATTTCGCGCTTGCCGGCATGGTTGGCGGCACCAACAACCCCCTCCTGCTCCATCCGTTCCATCAGCGAGGCGGCGCGGTTGTAGCCGATCTGCAGGCGGCGCTGGATGTAGCTGGTCGAGGCCTTGCCGTCGCGGGTGACCACGGCCACCGCCTTGTCGTAGAGGCCGCCGTCGCCCCCGCCGTTCTCGTCGCCGAACGCCAGGCCGCCCTGACCCTCGTCCGTCTCGTCATCGGCGCCGGCGGTGACCTCGTCGAGATACTGCGGGCTGCCCTGCTCGCGCAGGAACTTGGCCACCGCCGCGACCTCCTCGTCGGCCACGAACGGGCCGTGCAGGCGCGTCAGGCGGCCGCCGGAGCCGCCGGCCATGTAGAGCATGTCGCCATGGCCCAGCAGCTGCTCGGCGCCCTGTTCGCCCAGGATGGTGCGGCTGTCGATGCGCGAGGTGACCTGGAAGCTGATGCGGGTCGGGAAGTTGGCCTTGATGGTGCCGGTGATGACGTCCACCGACGGGCGCTGGGTGGCCATGATCAGGTGGATGCCGGCGGCGCGGGCCATCTGGGCCAGCCGCTGCACGGCGCCTTCGATGTCCTTGCCGGCCACCATCATCAGGTCAGCGACCTCGTCGATGACGACCACGAGATAGGGCATGTGCTCGGGGCGGATCTTCTCGGACTCGTAGATGGCGCGGCCGGCGTCGTCGAAGCCGGTCTGGACGGTGCGCTCGAAGTGCTCGCCCTTTTCCAGCGCCTCCTTGGCCCGCTCGTTGTAGCCGCCAATGTTGCGCACGCCGATCTTGGACATGCGGCGATAGCGGTCCTCCATCTCGCGGACGGTCCACTTCAGGGCGACGATCGCCTTCTTCGGGTCGGTGACGACCGGGGCCAGCAGGTGGGGGATGCCGTCGTAGACGCTGAGCTCCAGC
>JBKJII010000093.1:0-7090 GCA_046598505.1 Caulobacter sp.
ATGGTCTTCGAGGGCAGGCCGTAGCCGCCCATGGTGATCATCGATTCCATCCGGCTGATGGCCTCGCGCGGACTGTTGGCGTGCAAGGTGCCCATGGAGCCGTCGTGGCCGGTGTTCATCGCCTGCAGCAGGTCGAAGGCTTCCGGGCCACGGACCTCGCCGACGATGATCCGCTCGGGACGCATGCGCAGGCAGTTCTTCACCAGATCACGCATGGTGATCATGCCCTGGCCCTCGAGGTTGGGCGGGCGGGTTTCGAGGCGAACCACGTGCGGCTGCTGCAGCTGCAGTTCGGCCGCGTCCTCGCAGGTGATGACGCGCTCGGTCGGGTCGATGAAGGCGGTCATGGTGTTGAGCAGGGTGGTCTTGCCCGAGCCGGTGCCGCCCGAGATGACGATATTGCAGCGGCAGGCGCCGATGACGCCGAGGACCCGCGCGCCTTCCGGACTGATGGACTGGAAGTCCACCAGGTCCTTCATCGTCAGCTTGTCCTTCTTGAATTTCCGGATGGTCAGGGTCGGCCCGTCCAGCGCCAGCGGCGGCGCGATGACGTTGACCCGGGACCCGTCCGGCAGGCGGGCGTCGCAGATCGGCGAACTTTCGTCGACCCGGCGGCCGACCTGGCTGACGATCCGCTGGCAGATGTTCATCAGCTGGGCGTTGTCGCGGAAGCGTACGTTGGTCAGCTGGACCTTGCCGCCGACTTCGATGAACACCCGGCTGGCGCCGTTGACCATCACATCGGCGATGTCGTCGCGCGACAGCAACGGCTCGAGCGGGCCATAACCCAGCACGTCGTTGATGATGTCCTGGACCAGATGTTCGGTCTCGGCGACCGACATCTGGACGTTCTTGATCGCCACCAGCTCGGCGACGATGTCCTTGATCTCCTCCGCTGCCGACTTCTGGTCGAGCTGGGCCAGCTGGCTCAGGTCGATGGTGTTGAGCAGGGCGTTGAAGATCGTCGTCTTCGTCGCGTGGTAGTAGTCGCTCTGTTCGCGGACGATCTGTGCGGTCGGATTCTGGCTCGTGCGCAGCTGGTCCAGGCCCTTCATCGGCTTGGGGCTGGTGCGTTGGGGGCCGGGCGCAACGGTCGCCGGATTGTGCGGTTCGTTGGCCCGCGACGAGGCGGCCGGATTCGCCGGCGCGGCCGCGGGTTGCGGCCGGGTCGCGATCTGCGCGCCTTCCACGGCGGGCGGCGGGGCCCTCCGCTCCGGCGGGGCACTGGCATCGGACCTTTTGCCGAACACGCTGGACTACTTCTTTCTGAACAGGCCGCTGAACAGCGACGACTTCTGTTGGAGGGGCGGTTCGCGGCGCGCAACGAGGCGGGCGAGTTGCTCGATACCTTCCGCAGCCCTGGACTTGCCGGCGACCTCGCCGAGCATCTGGCCATGGTTGGCCGCCTGGCCGAAGGCCTTCGGCTCGAACGGCAGAACCAGCGATGGCGTCAGGCCAAGCGCCTCTCCGAAATCCTTGACCGGAATCTCGGGCCGTCCAGGCACGCCGACCTGGTTCAGCACCAGCCGCGGGGGCGCGTCGTTCGGCCGGGCCTGGCGCACCAGATCGATCATGTTCTTGGCGTTACGCAAGGAAGCCAGGTCCGGCGTCGCGACAATGATCATGTCGTCCGACGCGATCAGCAGCTTGCGCTTCCAGCTGCTCCAGGCGTGCGGCAGGTCGAGCACGACAAAGGGCGCGGCGGCGCGGATCTTCTGCGCGACTTCCTCGAAGGCGTCCGGATGGATGTCGAAGTCCTGCTCGAGCGTGGCCGGCGCGGCGAACAGCGACAGCCGGTCGGTGACGCGCGCCATCATCCTGTCCATCAGGACGGGGTCGAGGCGGTCGGGCTGGCCGAGGGCGTCGACAATGCCCTGCAGCGGATCCTGGTTGAAGTTCAGGCCGGCCGTGCCGAACGGGAGGTCGAAGTCGGCCAACACCGTGCCGGCCTGCATCCGTTCGGCCAGCGCCCAGGCGAGGTTGTGTGCAATCGTCGAGGCGCCCACGCCGCCCCGCGCGCCGACCACCGCGATCTGCCGACCGACGAACGGCGCGGCCGGGTCGGCGTAGAGGCTGGTGATCGAGCGGATGATCTGCAGCGGGCTCAGCGGCGGAACGAGATACTCGCTGACCCCTCGACGCATCAACTCGCGATAGAGGGCGATGTCGTTGGCCGACCCGATGGTCAGAACCTTGGTGCCGGGGTCGCAGACCTCGGCCAGCCGGTCGAGCTGAGCCAGCAGCTCCGGCGCGGGATCGAGACTCTCGACGATCACCAGCGAAGGCGTCGGCTGGTTCTGGTACTGGGCGACCGCTGCGGCGAGGCCGCCGGGAAAGACCGACGTGGCCGCCCGCGACATGCGGCGGTCGGCGCTGGCCTGTTCGAGCAGCTCGGCCGTATCGGGGCGTGCGCAGAAGACGTGGATCGAGATGCGCGGAACGCTGACATCGCCAAGGGCGTCGCTGCCGGAGGCCATCATCTCCGGCGCATAGCCCGGTGAAGGGCGACCGGCGTCGGCGGGCGGCGCGGTTCCGGCCGGCAGCTCGACGAACGGTTCATCCTCAGGCCCCTGACGGGCCAGCGGGAAGTCTGCGAAGGGATCGGCGTCGTTCCGGTCCGCCACGGCGATGGCCGGCGTATCGCGCCAGGCATCCGGCGTCGACGTCGCAAACTCGTCGTCGGCGTCGAAACCCAGATCGAATGGATCCTGATCAGCGGGTCCTGGCGACATGATCTATTGCACCGCCGTCGAAACCGCGCCGGACGCCTGTTCGTCCTTGGCTGTGGAGGTCGTCTCGCCGTTGCGGTACTTGCCCAGCACCGTCATGCGACGGCCGGTGTCCGCCGGATCCATCGGCCGTGCGCCGAGCAGGTCGCCGGGATTCGCGACCTGGGCGGCGATGTTGGCGTTGACCGCGCAGCCGAGGTTTCCATAGGGCTGGTTGCTGGCGGTGTTGGTCACCGGTCCCCACGCCCCGCAGCGCGGGCCGATGGCGACATAGTGCTGGAAGCCGATGACGATCGGCGCGTCCGCCGTCCCGGCAGCGTCGTAGCCGACCAGCCGCACGAGCTCGGGCCGCGCGCCCTGGGCCACCAGAAAGGCGCGGGCGTCGGCGCTGACGCGATAGGCGCCGGGGCCCTGGTCGCCGGTCGGCGCGGCCACCGTGATGATCCCGCCTTCGGACTGCAGCCAGCGCGCCTGAAACTCGGCCAGCGCGCGAGCCTGCGACCCCGACATGCCCGTGGCATGCGGCGCGAGGCGGATTTCGTCGGGCTGGGGAAGGACCTGGACCCGCGCGGCCCAGGTATCAAGCGGCGTTGGCGTCGCCGGGACAGCGTAGGCCGATGGATCGGAGGCGCAGGCCGCCAGGGCCAGGGCGGCGAGGACGGGCGTCAGGCGGGTGAGGGATGACGTCATGGCGCTTACTCGATCACGTAGCCAATGGGGCCTTGATAGGTTCGTCCGGCGTTGGCGCCCGGAGGCGCCCCGGCGACCTTGTTCAGCTTGCCGAACAGGATCGAACTGGCGTCGCTGGCGAACTGCAGGCCGTCGGCAGGGGTCTGGAAGGCGCCCGGATTGTTCGGATCGACGATATAGGCAGTGACGATCACCACCATCTCCGTGTCGCCCTGCAGGAAGTCGCGCGAGCGGAACAGCGAACCAATGACCGGCATCGCGCCGACGCCCGGAACCGCGTCGAAGTTCTCGCGGGTGGTCTGCTGGATCAGGCCGGCGATCATCATCGAGCCGCCCGACGGCAGCTCGATGGAGGTCTCGGCGCGGCGCACGGTCAGGGCCGGGATGGTCAGGCTGGTGCCAGAGCTTGAACCGCCGAGGGTAAACGCGCCCTGGGTCGTCAGCTCCGAAATTTCGGTCGAAATTTTCAGCGAGATGCGCCCGCCGGACAGGACCACCGGCGTGAAGGCGAGGCCTACGCCGAACGGCTTGTATTCGACGGTCACCGAGCCGTTGCTGGCGTCCTGGTTCACCGGCACGGGGTATTCACCACCGGCGAGGAACTTGGCCGCTTCGCCCGACACGGCCGTCAGGTTCGGCTCCGCCAGGGTGCGGACCAGCCCGACCCGCTCGAAGGCGCGGATGGAGCCGGCCAGCGTGTCCGCCGGCGTGTTGGATCCCGTGTAGGTCCCGCCGGCGGTGATGCCGCCGCCGAGCGCCCCGTTGATGCTGAAGCTGGCCACCTGACCCAGCGTCAGGCTGCCGCTGCCCTGCTGCAGGATGGCGTTCAGATTGACGCCCAGCTGCTTGATCACGCTGCGCTGGACCTCGACGACCCGCACGCGGAGCATCACCTGGTCCTTGCCGGCGATAGTCAGCATGTTGAGCACCTGCTCGGGCTTGGCGACGTAGCGGGCGGCGATCTGCCCTGCCTTGTCCGCGTCGCCGGCGTTGGCGACCATGCCGGTCAGGATGACGGCGTCACCGATCGGCTCGACCTGGACACGGGCGCCGGGCAGGACGCGGTTGATCGTCTCCGCCAGCGCGCCGAAGTCGGCGTCGACGCGGATGTTCAGCGACAGGATGCGGCGACCGGAGGCGTCGAACAGGATCGCATCCGTCTGGCCTGACGTCATGCCCAGCACATAGATCTGGCGTGGCGAGCGCAGCACCGCGTCGGCCACGGCCGGGTTGGTAATCAGGATGTCGCGCACGTCGACCGGCAGGTCGATGACCGCCGACTTTCCGCGCGGCAGGGCCAGATTGCGCGAAGCGCTCGCGCCGAGGTCGACGCGCACCGTTCCGGGCCCCACGCCGCCGGGTCCGCCGGCCAGTGACCGGGCCTGGATTTCCTGGGCCGCAACGACCGGCGCCGCGGCCTGGATCAGGGCGGCGGCGATGAGGGCGGGCGCGGCCCTGCGCAGGAGGCGGGACTTGTTCATCGCGACACCGTCACTTCACTGGCCTGTCCGGCCCGGTAGACCCTGACGACCCGCCCGGGACCGCTGGGACCGCTTCCGCCGCTTCCGGCCGGTGCGCCCGCGTCGGTGTAGGCGCGCAGGGCCAGCACAAGGGAGCCACCCTTCTTCGCCTCGGCCTGGGCGGCCGCCAACAGTTCGGCGTCGCCGGAGGCGACCTCGAGCGTTGCGACCGCGCCGACAATCGTCTTGGCGTCCTTGGCCGGTTCCGAGGCCTGGTCGATGGCCAGAACCCGCAGGTTGCGCAGGACGGTCTGGGTGCTCAGGCCCTTGCCGCCCGCGTCGCGGCTCAGCAGCACATCGACCCGGTCGCCGGGCATGATGAAGCCGCCGGCGGCGCTGTCGACACTGACCGGGATGGCCATGGCGCGCATGCCTGGCATCAGCACGACCGACATGTAGTTCCCTTCGCCGGCGCGGACGATCTTGCGGGCGATGAGGGGTTCGCCTTGCAGCAGAGGCTCGCGGACGACCGCGCCGACCATCGACTGCATCGCCGCGCCGCCGAACAGCGCGCCGGCCGCGTCGGCGGCTTTCTTCGCGGCGCCTGCCGCGCCGCCGGGCGCCACATGGGGCGCGGACCCGTCGGTGATGAAGGCTGCATTGAGATTGGCGGCCGGCCATTCCTGCCAGGTCATGTCGGCGGCGGTCAGACGCGTTCCGACCGGAAGATCGTGCTGGGCGACGAGCACCTTGACCACCGGTGTGGTGACCGGCGCGGCCGGGCCAACGGTGGTTCCCGTCGCCACGGCGGCCGGCTTTTTGGGCGCAAAGGCGCCGCGCACGACAAACGCCAGCGCAATGGCGGCGATTGCGGCGATCACCAGGATGAACAGGCGGACGGCGCTCATGAAACTCGGGCGGCCCCGTGGAGGGGTGAAACTGGTGTCAGGCCCGGCCAGTCTGGCCCGGGCAAACGGGTGATTCGTCGCCGGCCCTTCTGGCGGCGTCCTACAATCCGGTCGGCATGGTTAACGCCGGCCTAAGCCGCGCCTAGGAAAGGCCGCGGAAGAGGGTGGTCAGCAGGCTTTCGGGAAACGCCGCGAGCGCGCCGAATGCGATGGCGATGCCGTAAGGTACGTTCTCGCCGGGGGTCGCCAGACGCCCGAACCAGCCGGGGCCACGGGCGGCGATCGGGCGGATCCAGACCGAGCGCAGGGCGAGCAGGATGACGGCGAGCCCGCCGCCGGCCAGCGCGGTCACCAGGAGATAGGGGAGCAGGGCGCCCAGTCCCATCCACAGGCCGGCCGCTGCGAACAGCTTGGCGTCGCCGCCGCCGATCCAGCCGGCGGCGAACATGCCCATCCCGGCGATCAGGGTCCCGACGCCGATCAGCAGCGCCAGCCCGATCTGCGCCGGACCGGCGCCCATGATCATCGCCGCGGGAAGGAAGGCTGCGGCGAGGGCGATCGAAACCCAGTTGGGAATGGTAAAGCTCACGGCGTCACGCATCGCCCCGATGACCACCAGGGCCGGGAAGGCGAGCAAGACGATGGTCTGGACGGGATGGAGCATGGCGATCCGCGAAGAAAGTCTGGCGTGAAGCTTCGCGCGTTGCAGTGAACCGATGATTGACGCGGCCCAAAAAAAGGAAGGGCCGCAGATTGCTCTGCGACCCTCCCTCCGTTGTGGGACCTGGGCGAGACGGCTAGGTGAGGTTGCCGTTGATGGTCGTGAAGGCGGTGTTGAGCTTGGTGCCGAGCGTGGTGACGGCGGTGATGATGACAACCGCGATCAGCGCGACGATCAGGCCGTATTCGATGGCGGTCGCGCCGGACTCGTCTTTGGCGAACTGATTGATGAACTTCGTCATGTCTTACCCTCCTGAGGTTCGGTCCGTGCCGATTGATGGATCCCGGTTTGGGGCAGACGAGTATTGTCAGGTGTAGCCTGCCTTCGAAGGACACTTTGACGCAGGTTTGTGAATCGATGATTTATCGGAATAGGTAATGTCGCCTTCACGATAAATGTAATCACCCACAGCGGGCCGGATGCTTTGCCGCGTCGTCGCCCAGACAGCAGAAGGGCCGCGGATTTCTCCGCGGCCCCCTGTTTTCGGCGGCGTAGTCGACCTGTCTTAGGTCAGCTTGCCGTTGATGGTCGTGAAGGCGGTGTTGAGCTTGGTGCCGAGCGTGGTGACGGCGGTGATGATGA